>RHBP01000154.1 GCA_010030955.1 Synechococcaceae bacterium WBB_10_009
CACCCTGGTGTTGCAGTTGGCCCCCGCCTTCCCCGCCCTGGCCCCCAAGGAGCAGCTGCGCCGCGCCGAGCTCTGGCAGCAGTGGGGCCGCGACCTGGGTTACGACCACCTGGAGCTGCGCGATTCCCGCGCTGGCCTGCTGGGCCGTGATGCCCTGGTGGGCGACGGCATGATCCTGTTCAATGCCGAACCCCGCGCCTGAATTGATGCCGCCCGTTGCGTCAACCGTGCCGGCCCCCCTGCTGCAGGTGGCCGACCTGATCAGCCTCTGGGGGCCGCCCCAGGGGGGAGCGCTCGATCCCGCCGCACCGCTGGGGCCCGTGGGCACCGACAGCCGCCAACTCGCCGCTGGCCAGTTGTTCATCCCCCTGGTGGGGGAGCGCTTTGATGGCCACGGGTTTCTGCAGCAGGCGCTGCAGTGCGGTGCCCAGGCGGCCCTGGTGCAGCGTGACCGGGCCGATCAGCGGCCGGCCGGCCTGCCCTGCTGGCTCGTCGATGACACCCTCATCGCCTACCAACAGGTGGCATTGCTGCACCGACGCCACCTGCAGGCCCCGGTGGTGGCCGTCACCGGCTCCGCTGGCAAAACCACCACCCGAGAGCTGATCCGCGCCGCCCTGGCCCCGCTGGGGCCGGTGGTGGCCAGCAGCGGCAACGAAAACAACGACATCGGCGTGCCGCTCACCCTGCTCAAGGCGGACGCCGCCACCCGCGCCGTGGTGGTGGAGATGGGCATGCGCGGCCTCGGCGAGATTGACCGCCTCAGCCGCACCGCCGAACCCAGCGTGGCGGTGATCACCAACATCGGCACCGCCCACATCGGCCGCCTGGGCAGCCGCGATGCGATCGCCACCGCCAAATGCGAGATCACCAGCCAGCTGGCCCCCGATGGGCTGGTGGTGATCCCCGCCGGCGACCCCCTGCTGGATGCCGCCCTGGCCCGCGTCTGGGGCGGCCGCACCCTGCGGGTGGCCCTGGGCGACGACCCCGGCGCCGACGCCGCTGATCTCCGGGGCGATTGGTGCCCCGACCGCGAGCTGCTGGTGGTGGATGGCGAGGCCCTGCGGACGCCGCTCGAGGGGCGACACAATGCCCGCAACCTGCTGCTGGCGGTGGCCGTGGCGCGGCACCTGGGGGTGCCCATCAGCCAGCTGCGGCAGCTGCAGGTGGCGGTGCCCGGTGGCCGCAACCGCCGCCTGCAGCAGGGCGGCCTCACCGTGCTCGATGAGACCTACAACGCCTCCCCGGAGGCGGTGCTCGCCGCCCTCGACCTGCTGGCCAGCCAGCCTGGTCGCCGCTTTGCCGTGCTGGGCACCATGCTCGAGCTGGGGGACCGCAGCGTGGAGCTGCACCGCACCGTGGCGGAACGGGCGCTGGAACGTGGCCTCGATGGGCTGGTGGTGGTGAGTGGCGGCGCCGAGGCCGAGGCCATGGCCGCCGCCGCCGCCGGACTGCCTCGGTTGGCGGTGGTGGACAGCCCCGAGCGGGCGGCCGAGCCGCTCGCCAACTGGCTGCAATCCGGCGATGTGGTGCTGCTCAAGGCCAGCCGGGGCGTGGCCCTCGAGCGCCTGCTGCCGCTGTTGCCGTCGCTGCCGTAGCTGCTGTCGTGTCCGCCCCTTGGTCAGCCTTGGTCAGACCCTGGACACCACCCTGGGCCTGCAGGTTCCGGCCGTGCTCAGGGCCATTGCCCGTGGCGCCCCGCGGCGCCCATCGACATGCTGGGGGCCTCACCCCCTGCGCCGCCGCCAATGCTGTTCAACCTCGATGCCCGCCTGCAGTCGCTGCGGATGGTGGCGGGCCTGGCGGAGTTTCTGAAGCACCCCGGCTCCCTCGACAGCGTGTTCAAGGTGGCCGGCAGCCTGCGCAACAGCCCGATGTCGGCGCAGATGTTTCGCCATCTGCTGGCCAACCCCCAGATGGCTGAGCTGGTGCAGAGCCAGTGGCGCCCCGCCCCGATCGACCTCGATGCCCTGGAGCGCCTGCCCGAGGGCAGCCTGGGCCATGTGTACGCCCACCAGCTGCGCAGCCAGGGGCTCAGCCCCGCCAGCCTGATCGATCCCACCCCGATCAGTTCACCGCAGGACTACGTGGTGCACCGTTTGCGCGAAACCCACGACATCGTGCACGTGCTCACCGGATTCGGCACCGACGGCCCGGGCGAGCTGGGGCTGCAGGCCTTCAACCTGGGGCAGAACCGCTCTCCGCTGGCGGCCATGCTGATTTTCGGCGGCATGCTCAACACCCTCCAGAACGATGAGCCCCTGGAGCCGTTGCTCACCGCCTTGGCGCGTGGCTTCGCGCTCGGTCTCCAGGCGCCCTGCGTGATCGCCCAGCGCCTGGAGGATGGCTGGGACCGCCCCCTGGTGGACTGGCAGCGCCAGCTGAGCCTGCCGCTGGCCGCCGTCTAGCTTCCCGCCTGCCAGTTTTCCTTCACCAGCTGCTTGGCGCGGCCCAGGGCCAGGGCGCCGGCGGGCACATCTTTGGTGAGGGTGGAGCCGGCGCCCACGGTCACGTTGGCCCCCAGCTGGATCGGCGCCACCAGCACGCTGTTGGCACCGGTTTTGCTGCCGGCGCCGATCACGGTGCGGTGTTTGTTGACACCGTCGTAATTGGCGGTGATCGTGCCGGCCCCCACGTTGACGTTCTCCCCCAGCTCGGCGTCGCCGATGTAGCTGAGGTGGTTCACCTTGCTGCCGGCCCCGATGCGGGCTTTCTTGATCTCCACGAAGTTGCCGACGCGGCAGCCCTGGGCCAGTTCGGCACCGGGACGCAGTTGGGCGTAGGGGCCGATGGCGCAGTCGGCCGCCACCACCGCCTCGCGCACCACCGAATAGAGCACCTCCACCCGCTCGCCGAGGCGGGCGTTTTCCACCAGGCTGCCGGGGCCGATGCGGCAGCCATCGGCGATGTCCACCGTCCCGCGGAAGTGGCACTGGGGCTCCACCACCACATCCCGACCGAAGCGCGTGCCATCGCTCAGGGTGCAGCTGCCTGGATCCACGAAGGTCACCCCCTCGGCCATCCAATGGCGCCGCAGCCGCTCCTGGATCACCGCCTCGCACTGGGCCAGCTGCAGCCGGTCGTTGATGCCGTTGATCTCATCCGCATCGGCCACCTCCACGTGCATGGCCGGGCTGAGCATCGCCACCGTGTCGGTGAGGTAGAGCTCCCCCTGGTCGTTGTCGGTGCGCAGCTGCGGCAGCACCGCCGCCAGCCGCTGCCAGTTGAAGCAATAGATGCCGGCGTTGATCAGGGTGTTGGTGCGCTGCGCTTCGCTGCAGTCGCGGTGCTCCACGATCGCCGACACGGCCCCGCTGCCATCGGCGAACACGCGGCCATAGCCGGTGGGATCCGCCAGGCGGGCGGTGAGCAGGGTCACGGCGGCCCCGCTGCTCCGATGCGTCTCCAGCAGCTCGGTGATCGTTTGCTCCCGCAGCAGGGGCACGTCGCCGTTGAGCACCAACAGCTCCCCTTCAAAACCCTCCAGCGGCCCCAGCAGCTGCTGCACCGCATGGCCCGTGCCGTTCTGCGGCTGCTGCAGCACAAACTCCAGGGGGCAGCCGCCTCCGGCCCCCGCCAGCGACTGCTCCACCCGTTCCGCCTGGTGCCCCACGATCAGCACCTGCCGTTGGGGCTGGAGGCCCCGGCAGCTGGCCAGCACCCGCTCCACCAGGGTGGCGCCCGCCAGGGGCTGCAGCACCTTGGGCAGCGCACTCTTCATGCGGGTGCCCTTCCCGGCGGCCAACACGGCAACGGCGAGCATCGGCGGGGACGGGCAACTGGGGCGGAATCTACTGGGGGTTCCCGGCGCTGTTCTCCAGCCCCCAGCGGCATCTCCAGCTGCCGGTGGGCTCCACCGCGCCGGCGGCGAGCTGCTGCCGCTGGCGCCGTTGCCGCTC
>RHBP01000155.1 GCA_010030955.1 Synechococcaceae bacterium WBB_10_009
CGCGGAATAGGCCGTCACCGGCCCCTGTTCGCTGGAGAGGGCCAGCAGCACCGGTTGGCTGCCATCGGGCCGGGTGGGCAGCACGATGCCCCACACCTGCTCGCCCAGCTGGGGAAAGCTCTGCAGCGGCAGCTCCAGGATCGGGCTCTGGCCCAGCTGCAGCTGCACCGCCGCCAGGGCCCAATCGGCCTGATACACCGTCATCCCCTGGAAGCGCAGGGGGTGGTTGACGCTGATTTCACGGTTGGTGCTGCCGGGGCCATCGGTGGCGCCGTCAACCCCGGGCTGCAGCTTCAGCTGGGAGCGGAACTGCTCCGGCCGGCCGGCGGGATCGCGCTCGATGCCGAACCCCTCAAGGGTGACGCTGAGTTGGGTTTGGCCGCGGCGGTTGAGCAGCTCCAGCACGTTGCCCGGCGCCAGGAACCGCTCCAGCCGCTGCCCCCCCAGGGCCCCCCAGGCCGCCCCCACCATCAGCACCACCAGGCCCGACGGCAGCCAACCGGTGCTGTTGGCCCTCTCCAGCGAGCAGGGGCCGGTGACGGCCTATTCCGCGTCTGCGGCTGCACCCGCCAGCCCCGCTGGCTGAGCAGCAGCTGCAGCTCCTGCAGGCGGCCCTGGGGATCGGCGCAGGCGATGGTTTCCGCCAGGGTGAGCTTGCTCAGTTGGCGCGGGGCGCTGTAGTCGATCCAGCGCAGGGCCGCCCGCAGGGCGGGCCATTGGCGGCGCCAGCTGCACAGGATCAGCGCCAGCCCCAACCAGGCCAGCAGCCCCAGAAACCAGCCACTGGAGTACACATGGTCAAGTTGCAGCCGCAGCAGGGCGTCGCCGTTGAGCAGCCCCAGCCAGGGCTCGGCGTCGTAGACGCGGTGGTAGAGGTCCGCGCTCTCCTTCTGGGGCACCAGGGTGCCGAGGCCGCTGGCGATGGCGATCAGGATCAGCAGGCCGATGGCCAGCCGCAGGTCGGAGATCCAGGCGATCAGACGTTTCATCGGATGGTGCTCAGCTCCAGCGCGCCAGCAGGGTGAGGGCGCCGCTCACCAGCAGCACCACACCACTCACCGGCGGCACCCATTGGCCCAGGGCCCGCAGGGCCAACAGGCGGGGCAGGGAGGCGGCCGCCACCCCCGCTAGCAGCAGGGGCATCACCTGGCCGGCGGCGAAGGCGCTGAGCAGCAGGGCCCCCACCAGGGGCCGGCCGGCCTGGGAGATCCAGGCCAGGAGCACCGCCAGCACCGGTGTGGTGCAGGGGGAGGCCGCCAGGCCGAAGGCCAGGCCCGCCGCCAGCGGCGCCAGGGCCGGGGGCACCCGCCGCCGCCATTGCTCCGGGTCCGGCCCCGCCGGCAGTTGCAGGGGCAGCAGCCCCAGCAGGTTGAGCCCCATCAGCACCGCCAGCAGGGCCACCACGGTGGGCACCAGGCCTGGCACTTGGCCGTAGATGCGCCCCAGGCCTCCGCTCACCAGCCCCAGCAGCACCAGGGAACCGGCGATGCCGGCGCAGAAGCTGAGGCTGCGCAACCAGGGGCGCTGGTTTGCGGATTCGAAGCCGGCCAGGTAAGCGAGGGTCACCGGCAACAACGACAGGGAGCAGGGCCCCAGGCTGGTGAGCAGCCCGCCGCTGAACACCAGGGCCAGGGTGAGGGCGCCCGGATGGGCCAACGAGCTCTGCAGGATCTGTTCGCCGCTGCGGGCCCAATCCGCCAGGGCCGTAGCCACCATCAAGGGGTTTGCGCAGCGCCGGCGGTCAGCCTATCGACACGCTTTCACGGCCGGCGCGTTGCCGTTGCTGGCGGCGGGGTCGGCCCGGCTCCAGGCCAGCCCCCTCGAGGGAGCAGCGCAGCAGCAGGCCGGCGGTGAGCAGGCTGGAGAGCAGGGAGTTGCCGCCGTAGCTGATCATCGGCAGCGGCAGGCCCGTGGTGGGCATGGCCCCGCTGGCCACGGCAATGTTGAGGATTGATTGCCCCACCAGCAGGGTGGTGCAGCCCAGGGCCACCAGCCGTTGCTGGTTGCTGCGGCAGCTCAGGGCCACCCGCAGACCCACAAAGCCAAACAGCAGCAGAAACAGCAGCAGCACCAGGGAGCCCACGTAGCCAAACTCCTCGGCGAACACCGCAAAGATGAAATCGGTGCTTTGGATGGGGAGGTACTGAAGCTTCTGGGTGGACAGGCCGAAACCCTCACCCCAGAGCCCCCCGGAGCCGATGGCCAGCAGGCTCTGCACCAGCTGGTAGCCATCCCCCTGGGCGTCGGTCCAGGGGTTGAGGAAGGAGGTGACGCGCACCCGTTGGTAGGCGTTGATCGAGATGCTGCCGATGGCCACCGCCAGGCCCGCCCCAGCGCTGCCGAGCATCGCCCACAGGGGCAGACCCGATCCCAGGGCCATCAACCACAGCAGGATTCCGCAGAGGGAGGCGGTGCTGAGGTTGGGTTGTTTGAGGATCAGGCCCAGGGTCACGGCGAACACCCCAAGCCAGATCAGTTTCTGATCGGCGGCGATGCGGTTCCAGTGGGAGAACAGCGAAGCCCCCTGCAACACCAGGAAGGGTTTGATCAGCTCCGTGGGCTGGATCTGAATCGGGCCGATCACCAGCCAGCGGCTGGCGCCGTTCACGGTGCTGCCGATCACCAGGGTGAGGGCGATCAGCACCATGCCGATCAGCAGGGCCGGGGCCGCCATCCGCAACCAGCGCCGCAGGTTGATGCGCAGCCCCAGGTAGAGCAGGCCCCAGCTGGCGATCAGCCAGAGGGCCTGGCGCTTGAGGTAGTAGGTGGCGTCGCCCATCTCACGGGCGGCCACCCACCAGCTGGCGGAGCCCAGCACCGCCAGCCCCAGCAGGCACCAGAGGGCCACCATGCCCAGCAGCAGCCGCGCTTCCGCGGGCCACTGGCTGAACGGCACCGGCAGCCAGGCGGAGGGGGGCACCTGGGGGCGGGCTGGAGCCGATGGCAGGGGAGCCTTGCGCGTCAAGACAGCGGCGGAAACAGACACCGACGATGCCGTATTTCGGCACGACTCGCCAACAAAAAAGCCCGGCATCGCCGGGCTTTTGAAGGGTGTGGTGCCGGGGGATCAGTTGCCGACGTTGACCTGACGGCGACCGGTGACCAGCTCAACCTTGAGGATCTTGCCGCCCTGCTTCATGATCCGCTGCTGCTCAGCGAACCAGCTCTCGAAGGGCACCCACTTGGTGAAGAAGGTGTTCTGCAGCTCACGCTGGGAACGGGTCTTCTCCGGGCAGGGGATGCAGGCCGTGACTTTGAACAGGCGCATGGCGAGAGCCTCAGTTGCCCAGGCCGGAGCTGATGTAGTCGAAGTAGACACCCATCTCACGGCCAGCGTCGGGGCCCACCAGGGAGGCGGTGACTTCCTTCATGGCCTGGATCGACTGCACCGTGGCGCCGATGGGCACACCCAGGGAGTTGTAGGTCTCCTTGAGGCCATTCAGCACACGCTCGTCGAGGATCGAGGTGTCGCCCGCCAGCATGGCGTAGGTGGCGTAACGCAGGTAGTAGTCGAGGTCGCGGATGCAGGCCGCATAGCGACGGCAGGTGTACATGTTGCCGCCCGGACGGGTGATGTCCGAGTACAGCAGCGACTTGGCCACGGCCTCTTTGATGATGGCGGCGGCGTTGGCGCTGATGGTGGCAGCGGCGCGAACCCGCAGCTCACCGCTGGTGAAGTACTGCTCCAGACGGCCCATGGAGGAGCTGTCCAGGTACAGGCCTTGAACGTCGGCCTGGTTGATGACGTTGGTGATGGCGTCTTGCATGGAACCTGTTCGAAGAGGCTGGCTTCTACTTCGACTACGTCGTCGGCGCCCTCTCCTGAGGT
>RHBP01000156.1 GCA_010030955.1 Synechococcaceae bacterium WBB_10_009
CTGCTGGAGGCCCAACGGCTGCTCGGCAACACGGCCACGCCGCAGCCCGGCGCCCTGCAAACCGTGCGGGCCATGCTGCGGGCCTTCCCCAACGCCCAACCGCCGCAGCGGGCCGTGCTCTCCCCCGAGCAGCTGAAGCGCCTGCAGGCGCAGCTGTGAGCGCCAGCCCCTACGCAACCACGACCGGCACCATGAGAACGGTTATCATTTGCTGGCTGGGGTTGCGCCCCCTGGCCCCCGCGGCGTGAGCACCATGACCTGCTTCAACGCCCTGCGGGTGGCACCCATGGGCCTCAGCCTGCTGGTCCCCCTGGCGGCCTCCGCCGGTGAGCTCAACATCGCTGGGCTGAGCCAATACACCACAAAGGAACAGGCCACCTCGATCAGCCAGTTTTCCGACGTCAGACCCACCGACTGGGCCCATCAAGCCCTCACCGCCTTGGTGGAGCGTTACGGCTGCATCGCGGGGTACCCCAACGGCGCCTATCGGGGCGGGCAAGCCATGACCCGCTGGGAGGCCGCCGCCCTGCTGAACGCCTGCCTCGATCGGATCAGCGAATCCACCGACACGCTCAAACGCCTGCGCCGGGAATTCGAGAAGGAACTGGAGATGCTGCGGGGGCGCAGCACGGGGCTGGAGGCGCGGACAGGCCAGCTGGAGGCCACCCAGTTCTCCACCACCACCAAACTGTCGGGGCTAGCGACCTTTGTGATCGGCAGCAATGCCTTCATGGGGACCAACAACAACAGCGTTGATCTGAACACTCCTTACACCCCCATTTACAACCGGGCGAACTTCGGAGCAACCACGTTCGATTACGACATCCAACTCATCTTTGACACCAGCTTCACCGGCAAGGACCTGCTGCGCACCGTGCTGCGGGGTGGCGATGCCGGCGGGGAAAACGGTTCGATGTATGCCATGGGCATGCTCAGCACCCTGGAAGCATTCTACGAACAGCCGGCCGGCGACAATGTCATTGGCCTCTTTCAGCTCTACTACAACTTCCCCTTGGGGGATGAATTCACGTTCAGCGTCGGCCCGCTGGTGCGAACCGACGACGACAACATGCTCGGTCTTTGGCCGAGCGTGTATCCCTCGGACACCATCCTCGATTTCTTCACCTACGCCGGTGCCCCCGGTGCCTACAACACCGGTGGTTTGGGCGGCGGCGGCGGCGTGGTCTACCGGCCCAAATGGGCCTCTGGATGGAGCTTGAGCCAAAACTATGTGTCGGCTGAGGGATCAAGCTTCAACAACAACGTGTTCGGCGACGCCAGCAATGGCAACCCCGGAATCGGAGGCATGTTTACCAAGGGAGCCGGATCGGTTGCGATTACGCAGCTGTCCTACACAGGCGCCAAGACCCCTCTGATCGGTGGCGGCTTTGGCGTGGCTTTTGCTTACACCTACAGCCAAAACATCCCCGTGCCGGTGGGAACACCCCTCGCGGTTGAATTCAGCGATTACAACCAAGGCAAAGAGGGGTACGACAGCGGGAACAACATTGGCTTCAGTGGCTACTGGCAACCAGCTCAGCCCGGGCTGATGCCCTCCATCAGCTGGGGCGTGGGACTGGGCAGCTACAGCATCGGTGCCACCAGCGACAGAAGCGCCACCAAGGGTGTCACCACCGCCTCGTGGTACACGGGCCTGCAGTGGGAGGATGCCCTGGTCAAGGGCAATGCCCTGGGCATGGCGGTGGGACAGGCCCCCTACGTGACCCAGCTGGGCTCCAACACCGCCGACAGCCCCCGGGCCGCCACCACCGCCAGCAGCGGCACCGGGCAGAGCGGCGCCTACGACTCCAACTTCATGTGGGAGTGGTGGTATGCGGTGCGCGTGAGCGACAACATCACCGTGACCCCGGCGATGTTCTTCATCAGCAACTTCGATGGCCAGCTGGGATCCCGCACGCTCTCCGGGGCATCAGGCACGGCAACAAACAGCGTTCTGGGCGGGTTGGTGAAGACCACCTTTCGGTTCTGAACCCCGCCCTGACAACCCCGGCTCCAAACTGATTGCAGCGACCTCAGCCCCGCGTGACCAGCACCGCCCCCAGCCCCGTTCTGGATGCCACCACCACGGCCCTGCCGGTGACGATCCTCACGGGTTTTCTCGGGGCGGGCAAAACCACCCTGCTCAACCACATCCTCGCCAACCAGGACGGGGTGAAAACGGCGGTGCTGGTGAACGAATTCGGCGAGATCGGCATCGACAACGACCTGATCATCGCCACCGGCGACGACATGGTGGAGCTCAGCAACGGCTGCATCTGCTGCTCGATCAACGGCGAGCTGCTGGAGGCCGTGTATCGAATCCTCGATCGCCCCGATCCGGTGGATTACCTGGTGGTGGAGACCACCGGCCTGGCGGATCCCCTGCCGGTGGCGATGACCTTCCTGGGCAGCGACCTGCGCGATCAGACCCGCCTCGATTCGATCATCACCCTGATCGACGCGGAGAACTTCAGCGACGAGATCCTGGAGGGGGAGGTGGCCCGAGCCCAGGTGGTGTACGGCGACATCCTGCTGCTCAACAAATGCGACCTGGTGGAGGAGCCACGGCTGCAGCAGGTGGAGGAGCAGTTGCGCGCCATCAAGGCCGATGCCCGCATCCTGCGCTCGGTGAAGGGGGAGGTGACCCTGCCGCTGCTGCTGAGCGTGGGGCTGTTCGAGAGCGACAAGGTGGCCGCCAAACAGAACCACGACGACTGCGACCACGACCACGGCCACTGCGTGCATGAGCACGACCACGGCCATGAGCATCACGACCATGGCCACTCCCATGCCCATGACCACAGCCACGACCATCCCGACCACCTGGCGATCGAGGGCTTCACATCGCTCTCCTTCCGCGCCGATGGCCCCTTCGCCCTGCGCAAGTTCCAGAACTTCCTCGACAACCAGCTGCCCGCCGGCGTGTTCCGGGCCAAGGGCATCCTCTGGTTCAACGAGAGCGACAAGCGCCATGTGTTTCACCTGGCGGGCAAGCGCTTCTCCATCGACGACAGCAGCTGGAACTCCCCGGCCGACCGCAAGAACCAGCTGGTGCTGATCGGCAAAAACCTCGACCACGCCAAGCTGCGCCAGCAGCTGCAGGCCTGCGTGGCCAAGGATGCGGGCCGCGGCTTCGCCTGACAGCATCCGCCCCTGGACAATCCCGCTACCGTGGCTCCAATCGCCGCCAGGACCATGGCCGATCTGCTGCTGCTGGGAGCCCTGATCGCCGTGGTGGGTCTGCTGTTCTGGCTGACCACCGGCTCCGACGACGACGACAACGGCGGCGGCCTGATGCAGCCCCTCACCCCTCAGCCCGCCCTGGTGCCGGTGCGGGTGCAGCAGCGCCGCTAAGCGCCGCACAGCACCGCTGATCGCCCTCAGCCGCCGCCCTCAGCCGCTGCACAGCGGGGGCAGAGGGCCCGCACGTTGAGCACACACTCCAGCAGCCGAAAGCCATGGCTGCCGGCGGCCCGCTGACCGGCCTCCAACACCGCCGTGCTCTCAAACTCCTCCGTTTGGCCGCAGCGCACGCACACCAGATGGTGGTGGTCGCGGTGCTGATCATGGCTGGCCAGCTCAAAGCGGCGGCCGCCCTCCGGCAGCTCCAGCTCCCGCAGCAGCTCCATGGAGCTCAGCAGCCGCAGGGTGCGGTACACCGTGGCCAGCGACACCCGCTCCTCCGCCCGCAGCAGGCGCAGGTGCACCTCCTCGGCGCTGAGGTGGGCCCCCTCGCCGGTGCGCTCAAACAGGGCCAACACCCGCTGCCGCTGGGGGGTCAACCGTTGGCCGCGGCCGTGCAGGCTGCTGCGCAGGGCCTCGGCCTG
>RHBP01000157.1 GCA_010030955.1 Synechococcaceae bacterium WBB_10_009
TGATCGGCCGGCCGATCACCGCCGCCCCGGATCCCGCCGCCGCCCTGGAGGCCTGCTGCGCGGAGCTGGATCCGCCCGGGGCCTAAGCCGCCACGCTGCCCTGGGGCACCAGTTCGGCGTAGAGGCGCTCCAGCTGGTCGATGTTGCGGCTGAGGGTGTAGCGCTCGAGGGCCCGTTGGCGGGCCCGGCGGCCCAGCTCGGCGGTGAGCACCGGCTGGTCGCGCAGCACCGGCAGCAGGGTGCGCAGCTGGGTGGTGACCCCCTGGGTGCTGATCACGATGCCCGCTCCGCCCTCGAGCACCTCGCCGTCGGCGCCGGCATCGGTGGCCACGCAGGCGGTGCCGCTGGCCATGGCCTCCAGCAACGCCAGGCTCAGCCCCTCCACCAGCGAGGGCAACAGGAACACCTCCGCCAGCTGCAGCAGGGCGGCGCGGCGGGCCTGGTCGGGTTCATGGCCCCACCAGTGCACGCCGATCTCCGGGCCGTAGGCCTGCATCAGCGATTGGCGCACCGGGCCGTCGCCCACCACCACCAGCGTGCAGCCCCCGGGCTGCACCAGCCGCCAGGCCCGCAGCAGGGCCTCCACGTTTTTCTCGGTGGCGATGCGCCCCATGTAGAGAAACACCCGCCGGCCGGCGAAGCGTTGGCGCAGCTCCATCAGATGGGTGGAGGCGGTGGGGGTGGGCGCCGGACACCAGCGCTCGGGATCGACGCCGTTGGGGATCACCGCCAGCCGTTGGGCGGGCACCCCCAAGCGCATCAGCACATCCGCCTGCAGCTCGGAGAACACCACCACCCGGTCGTAGCGCGCCAGCGAGGGGGCATACAGCTGGTAGGTGAGCTGTTGGGTGCCAGCGCTGAGGTTGCGCAGCGAGGCGTCAAACGGCGGGTGGAAGGTGGCCACCAGCGGCAACCCCAGCTGTTGGCAGAGATCCGGCAGGCGGAAGTCGAGCGGCGAGAGGGTGAGGCTGGCGTGCACCAGATCGGGCCGCAGCCGCTCCAGCGACTCGCGCAGCTCCCGCTGCGCCCCGGGCGAAGGGATGGTGTACACCTGGGATTTCACCAGGTAGGGCAGGGCCACCTCCGGGCCGCCGCTGCTGGCCTCGGCGCCCACCGGGGTGTCGAAGTGGATGAAGCTGATCTCGTGCCCCCGCAGCCGCAGCGCTTCGGTGGTGGTGAGGCCGTAGGTGACGTTGCCGCAGAAGGGCGATTTCTTGCCCAGCCAGGCGATGTGGGTCACGCAGTGGCAGCACGAGCCATGGCTGACGCTAGCAGCGTTTCCAGGGGCGCTCGAGCAGCGCCGCCACCAGGGCCAGGGCCGCCAGGGCCCAGAGCACCGGCAGCAGGCCGTAGCGGCTCACCACCGTGCCCGCCAGCACCAGCGGCAGGCTCAGGGCGATGTTGATCAGGTTGTTCTGCAGCCCGAACACCTTGCCGCGCAGGGCCTCCGGGGTGTCCTCCTGGATGGTGGTCTGGGCGGGGATCGCCAGCAGGGCGGCCCCGACCCCCAGCACGGCGCAAAGGCCCAGGGTGCCCACCAGCTGACCCCGCAACTGGCCCAGCAGCACCAGGCTCCAGGCGATGGTGCCCAGGCCCGCGGAGGCGAGTCGCCGCCGGTTGAAGCGATGGCCCACCTGGGCCACCGCCAGGGCCCCCAGGGCCAGGCCCACGCCGCTCATGGCCAGCAGGCTGCCGAACTGGGTGGGGCCCAGGCTGCTGATGGCCGAGGCCAGGCTGATGGCCAGCACATACAGGGCCGCCAGCAGGCTGTAGAGCAGCACCAGCTGCAGCAGGGCGCTGCGCACGCTGGGTTGTTGGCGCAGCACCTGCAGGCCGTCGGCCATCTCGCGCCACACGTTGGCGTCCGCCTGGCGCTGGGGCACCTCCTCGATCCGAATCCAGGCGATGCACAGGGCCGCCAGGCCGTAGCAGAGGGGCAGCAGGGCAAATTCGCCGTTGGCGATGCCCAACCCCGCCAGGCCGTGGCGCAGCAGCCGCAGGATTGGATCGCCGAGGGCGAAGCCCACGATCGTGGCCCCCATGCTGGTGGCCTGGTAGAGCGAGTTGGCGGCGAGCAGCTGCTGGCCGGGCACCAGCATCGGGATGGCCGCCTGCTCCGCCGGGGCAAAAAACTGCGTGAGCACCGATTCCAGGAAGGTGATCACCAGCAGGGCCCAGTAGCCCCAGCTCAGGCCCAGCCAGTGGGGGCCATCCAGCAGGCACAGGGGGGTGAGCAGCGCCAGGCCGGCGCGGATGGCGTTGCTGGCCACCATCACCTCCCGCTTGGGCCAGCGGTCGGCCCAGACGCCCGCCAGCAGCCCCAGCACCATCGCCGGGATGGTGTTGGCCACGTAGATGCCGGTGGCCAGCAGGGTGATCAGCTGGGCGCGGCTGTCGATGCTCAGCCGGAAGGCGCCGGCCGCCTCCGCCAGGGCGCCGCCCGCCGGTGGTGTGGCCGTCACCCAGTACTGGGCGATCAGGAACACCATCAACACGATGTAGAACTTGTCCGCCAGCTGGCTGAACACCTGCCCCAGCCACAGCTTTCGGAATTCCGGCAGCGCCAGCACCCCCTGCAGGCCAGCCCGCAGCGGGTTCGGCAGGTCGCTGGGCAGACCGACGGATCGCTGGGGCTCGCGCAAGGGCGGAGTCGGGGGTCGGCTCACGATGATGCCCCATCGCCGTAGCACTGGCGCAGCAGCCGCCAGGAGCGTGCGCCCCGGCTCAGATGCTCCCGGCCCCAGAGCTCCTGCAGCTGCAGCAGCCGCAGCCACACCGGCTCGGGCCCCATCAGCGCCCCATCGCGTTTGCGGGGCAGGGCCGGCCGCAGCAGGCGTTGCAACAGCGCCAGCTCCGAGGCGTTGAGCACCATTTGGGCTCCGGCCACGGCGCCGATCACAAACCCCTCCGCCGGCAGCAGGCTGCAGCGCCACTCCCAGTTGCCCAGGGGGGGCTCCAGCGGCGCACCGCTGCGGGCGCAACTGGCCAGCGGCAGCGCATAGCCCCCCAGGGCCAGCAGATGCACGGCCCCCTGCACGGCGATGGCCAGGGCCTCCAAGGACCCCTGGCGCTCCTTCACCACCAGCTCGAGGCGGTTGAGTTGCAGCAGCAGATCATCCAGCACCCCCTCCACGGCGGCGCCGGTGGGCACCAGCTCCAGGCTGAGCTCCGCCAACCCCTGCGCGGCGGCGAGGGTTTCCAACCGCTCCGCCAGGGCGGAGTAGTTGCGCACCACCCGCAACTGCCGCACCCGCCGCAGGCCGCTGCGCCCCCCCACCTGCAGGCTCAGCAGGGCCAGGGGCACCGCCGCCGCCAGGCTGCTTTTGGGCTTGCGGGCGCCGGGGGCCGCCAGACGCGTGAGCCCCTCCGCGGCGGAAAGCACGGTGAGCAGCCGGTCGCTCTCCCCCAGCGGGCTGCTGCGCAGCACCAGGGCCTCCAGCCGCTGGTCGGCGCTCACGGGCTGCCGGGCTCCCCCCGCCGGAGCGCCTGGATCAGGGCCACCCCGCGGCTGGTGCCGAGGCGGCTGGCGCCCGCCTCCACCAGGTCGAGCGCTTGCTCCAGGGTGGTGATGCCCCCGGAGGCTTTGATGGCGGCGCGGCCGCGGGCCAGATCCCGCAGCCGCTGCACCTGCTGCACCGTGGCGGCCGGACCGAAGCCGCTGCCGGTTTTGAGCACGGCGGCCCCCACATCGATGCTGGCCTCCACCGCCAGCTCCAGGGCGGCGGGCTCCAGCCGGCCCACTTCGAGGATCACCTTCACCGGCAGCCCCAACTCCACGATCGGGGCCAGGTCGTCGCAGAAGCTGCGGCTGTCGCCATCGGCG
>RHBP01000158.1 GCA_010030955.1 Synechococcaceae bacterium WBB_10_009
CCTCGACCTGCCGCGGCTGCTCTCGGATCAGCTGTTGATGGACCAGCCCGACCTGCTGGGCCGCCTCACCCCGCTGCTGGAGCCCTCCGACGTGCAGCGGCTGTCCCTGCAGAACCCCCAGCTGCAGCTGCGGGGGGCCACGGCGGCCCTGGAGCGCCAGCGCAGCCTCAAGCGCTGCCGCCACCTGCTCAATGCCTGGGGCACCCAGCGGCTGGAAACCCTGGAGCGCTGCATTGCCCGGCTGCTGCAGGAGGACAGCGCCCCCGCCGGCCTCGACATGGAGACCCGCATCGACGCCATGTTCGCCGAGCTCAACAGCGATGCGCTGCGCTTCCAGGAGCTCTACTACAACGAACGCCAGCACATCAGCCACCTCGACGACCAGCGCCGGGCCGGCTATGAGGACGTGCTGCGCCAGCGGCAGGACGCCGGCCAGGCCGCCCCACTCGATTCCCTGCCCGCCTGATTGCTGGGCACAATTGAGGAACGCTCCCCGTTCACCCTTGCCAGTTTTTCGGCGGTCACCCGCCAGCCTCCCTGCAGCTGGCCCCCTAGCCGCTGTGGTCGCCGCCGCGGCCGGCCTGCTGGCCCTGGCTCTGCCCCGCCCGGTGTGGGCCGGCATGATCGAGCAGCTGATCTACAACAAGTGCACGGCCGCCATGCAGGCCGATTTCGACCAGGCGGCCAAGGTGCCCCCGCCGGGCATGGTCGACTTCACCTGCACCTGCGTGGTGCAGAAGATCTTCAACCAGCAGAGCATCCACCAGGCCAAAACCGCCTGCACCCAGCTGGCCCTGCAGAAATTCGGCCAGCCCTGAGGCTCAGCGGGCCCAAGCCGTGGGCAGATCGCTGAAGCGTGTGGTGGCCGCCCGCGACAGCCGCTCCCGCCGCATCGCCCAGGCCGGATCCAGCCCGCAGGCCCCCCACTGCACGCAGCCGCGGCCGTAGCGGCGGTTGAGGCCGTCGATCTGCTGCATCAGCGCCTCCCGACGCCGCTGCTGCTCCGCCGTCAGTGGCGCCAGCAGGTGATGCTGCAGCTGCTGCTCCGGCTGCAGCTCCTGCAGCAGCACCCCCGCCTTGGCGAAGCGTTTGTGGGGGCGGTAGAGGCCCGGCACCAGCCGCAGGGCGGCCTGCAGCAACACGGCGGTGTCGTTGCTGGCCAGGGGCAGCCCCATGCTGGCGGCTTGGCTGTAGAAGCCGGGGGCGAAGGGGCTGGTGCGGGCGAACACGGTGATGCGCCCGGCCCGTTGCCCCTGGCGGCGCAGCTTTTCGGCCGCCCGCACCACGTAGCTGGCCACCGCCTGGCGCAGCTCCGCTTCGTCGCTGATCGGCCGGCTGAAGCTGCGGCTCACGCAGGTTTCCCGCTTGGCGGCTGGGGCCTCTTCCAGGGGCAGGCAGCTCATCCCCTGCAGCTCCAGCTGCAGGCGGACTCCCACCACCCCCGCCTTGGCCCGCAGCTCCCCGCTGGCCATGTCGCGCAGTTGGCGGGCGTTGGCGATGCCCCGCAGCCGGCACCAGCGGCTCAGTTGACGGCCCACCCCCCAGATCTCCTCCACGGGGGTCCGCTCCAGCCAGGGGGAGGGGTCGCCGCAGCAGCCCAGGTCGAACACCCCGGCGTGGTGGCTGTCGGCCTTGGCCACGTGGTTGGCCAGCTTGGCCAGCACCTTGCTGGGGGCCAGGCCGATGGCGATTGGCAGGCCCAGGTTGTGGCGGATGCGGCTGCGCAGGGCGCTGGCCCAGCGGTTCAGATCGCTGTGGCGCGGCCTGGGCAGCCGGGCGAAGGCTTCGTCGATCGAGTACACCTCCAGCTCGGCCACATGGGGTTCAAGGCAGCTCATCAGCCGTTGGCTCATGTCGCCGTAGAGGGCGTAGTTGGAGCTGCGCACCACCACCCCATGCCGGGCCAGTTGGGCTGCGATCTGGAAGTAGGGCTTGCCCATGGCGATGCCCAGTTGGCGCGCCTCGCTGCTGCGCGACACCACGCAGCCGTCGTTGTTGGAGAGCACCACCACCGGTCGCCCCAGCAGCGAGGGGTCGAGCGCCTGCTCGCAGCTGGCATAGAAGTTGTTGGCGTCGATCAGGGCGATGGCGTCAGCCATGGCGCGCCAGCGGGTGGATCACGTGGACGGCCACACCCCAGATCTGCACGTCGCCGCACCGGTGCAGCTCCAGGGGCGGGTAGGCGCTGTTGGCGGCCTCCAGCCGCAGCCGGCCGCGGTGCCGCGCCAGCCGTTTGAGGGTGAAGGCCCCATCGAGCACCGCCACCACGATCAGGCCGGGTCGGGCCTCCAGGCTGCGGTCCACCACCAGCAGGTCTCCGTGCTGGATGCCGGCCCCCTGCATCGAATCGCCGCTCACCCGCAGGAAGAAGGTGCTGCTGGGGTGGCGGATCAGCAGCTCGTTGAGGTCGAGCCCCACCTCGATGTAGTCGTCCGCCGGGCTCGGGAAGCCCGCCGCCACACTGGCCCCCGCCAGGGGCAACCGCAGGGGCCGGTGCTCGGGGCGCAGGTTGCCCAGCAGCAGCAGGTCATCGCCGCTGAGGCAACGGGGGCTGGACTCGGCCACGGCGGCAGCGCAGATGCCACCACAGACTAGTTCAGGTGTACTGGCGCGGCGAGGGGGTGGTGGTGCGGTCAGGACGGCAACGCCGTTGCGGCCTCAGCCCCCGTCGTCCTCCAGGTGGAGCAGGTCGTCGAAGGTGCCGTAGAGCTCCTGCTCCTCGGCGCTCTGGGGCGCCCGCCCGGGGCGCCGTCGCTGGCCGCTGGGGCGGGCCGCCGGGGACGGGGCAGCACGGGTGCCGCGGGCAGCGGCATCCGCCTGGTGCAGCTGCTCCGCCTGGCGCAGGCGGTCCATCAGGTGCGGCGGCACGGTGCCATCGGGGCTCACCTGCATCAGGGCGCGGAACAGGGCTTGGGGATCGGTTTCGGTTTCCACCCGGTGGCGTCTGGCGCTGGCCGGGGTGGGCTCGTTGGGGGCGGCGCTGGGCTTGGGCTGCGGCTGGGGCAGGGCTTGCGGCAGGCTGCGCCCCAGCTGCTGCAGGCGCTCGAGGCTGCGGGCGTCGAAGCTCATCTCAGCCGCACTCCAGGGTGTCGCGGGTGGCGCGACCGGTCACCGGGTTGGTGCCGCTGGCGCTGGCGCAGAGCCGGTTGAGCACGTCGCCGCGGAAGGGCACGTTGGTGAAATCGGCGCCGTCGATCAACACATTGGTGAACTTGGTGTTGAAGGCGAAGGCGTCCTCCAGCACGGCGTTGCGCAGGTCGGTGCCGTCCAGCACCGCCGAATCGAGGGTGGCCTCGCGCAGGTCAGCCCCGGAGAGGTCGGCGTCCTGGAGCTTGGCGCCAAACAGGCTGGCGCCCCGCAGGTCGGCGCCGTGGAAGTTGGCCTCGCGCAGGTTGGTGAGGTTGAAGGTCACCGCGCGCAGGTCGGCGCCGGCGAAGTCGTGGCCGATCAGCACCTGCTTGGCGTAGTCCATGGCGGCCCAGGCGGGCGGAGCCGCCGCCAGGGGCAGCAGGGTGGCCAGCAGCACCACCAGGGGCAGCAGCACCGGCAACAACAGCGGTGGGATCAGGCGCGGCGGGCGTCGCACAACAGGCATCCGAAGCTGGCGCAACCCTAGTCAGCTTGTCGCAGGGCTCACCGTTTGCGGCGGCGGCTTCCCCTACGCTCCGGCTTGCGATTTCCCGCACAGCGCGATCAACACCCCGGCCGCCGGCGATGGGAAATCCGATTGATCAAGCCACCTTCCTGGCCCGCGCCCGCGCCCGC
>RHBP01000159.1 GCA_010030955.1 Synechococcaceae bacterium WBB_10_009
GATCGGACATGTGGCATGCGGATGTTGTTGGTGGGCTGCAGCGGCTTTGTGGGCCGCGCCCTGGTGCCGTTGCTGCTGCAGCACGGCCATCAGCTCACCCTGGTGAGCCGTTCAGCCCAGCCACTGCCCGCTCTGCAGCACCCCCTGCTCACGCGCCTGCGGGCCAACCCCGCCGACCCCTCCAGCTGGAGCCAGCCGCCCCTGCAACAGGCCCTGGCGGCCGCTGAGGCGGTGGTGAACCTGGCGGGGGAACCCATCGCCGAGAAGCGCTGGACGCCCGCCCACCTGCAGCTGCTGCACGACAGCCGCATCCACACCACCCGCGCCCTGGTGCAAGCGCTGGCGGCCCTGCCCGCCGGCGAGGGCCCTGGGGTGCTGATCAATGGCTCGGCCATTGGCTACTACGGCACCAGCGCCAGCCAATCCTTCAGCGAAGCCAGCCCCGCTGGCGCTGATGTGCTCCGCCTCTGCCAGGCCTGGGAGGCGGAGGCCCAGGCGGCCTCTGGCCGCTGCCGCCTGGTGATCCTGCGCATCGGCATCGTGCTGGGGGGCGACGGCGGGGCCCTCGGCAAGATGCTGCCGGTGTTCCGCCTGGGCTTCGGCGGCCCCATCGGCGATGGCCAGCAGTGGATGAGCTGGATCTCCCGCCACGACCTCTGCCAGCTGATCGCCCAGGCCCTTGAAGATCCGGCCTACGCCGGCACCTACAACGCCGTGGCGCCGGAGCCCTGCTCGATGGCCCAGTTCGCCGCGGCCCTGGGCCGCTGCCTGGGGCGCCCCAGCCTGCTGCCGGTACCCGGCCCCCTGCTGCAACTGTTGCTGGGGGATGGGGCCAAGGTGGTGCTGGAGGGCCAGCGGGTGCTGCCCGAACGCCTGCAGCAGCAGGGCTTTGCCTTTCGCGACGGCCAGCTCAACGCGGCCCTTGCCGCCGCCACCAGTTGAGGGCCCAGCCCAGCACGCCGCTCAGAATCGCCGCCCCCATCAGCAGGCCGATGGCCGGCGTGAACAGCGGCTCCCACAGGCGCTGAAACAGGTTGAGCGGCGCTTCAACGCCGCGGCTGTGGCAGAGCACCGCCACGCCAAACCACACCGCCCCGGCGATCACCACGAACACATCGGCCACCAGCAGGGTGTCGATCCAGCCCTTGAGCCGTTGCCCCCAGCTCAGGCTGGTGTTGGTGGTGCCGGTTCCGCTGGCGTTAGGCATGGCCGCTGCCGTTGAGGCGCTCAACAATGTCGGCGGCCATCCTGGCGGTGCCGCCGCCGCGGCCGATGCGCTCCAGGCCCAACTGCTGCAGCTGCTTGAGCCAGGGGTGGTCATGCTGCAGCCGCTCCAGCAGTTGCTCCAGCAACAGGGCGGTGCCATTGAGCTGGGCTTCGCTGCCCGGGCCTCCCCCACCGGAGGCACACACCACCCCCGGCCCCAACAGCCGCCGCTGGGCCTCAGCAAACCCCGCCGTGAACTGGGGGCCCTCCCCCTCCAGCTGCAGCACCGGTTTGCCTAGTCCCACGCATTGCTCGGCGGCGGTGCCGGTCATGGAGAGCAGCAGATCGCACTGCTGAATTACCGCGGCGAAGCGCCCCCACTCCAGCTGCAGGGTGAGTGGCCCGCGCACCAGCCGGCACTGGCTGGGGCTATCGAGCTCCAGGCGCCAGCCCAGGCGGCTGGCCAGGGGCGCCACCTCCTGGGGCGTGAGTTTGCCCACCAGGGCCGCGTGCAGCCCCAGGCGGGCGGCGGGACGCAGCTCCTGGGGCAACCGCTCCAGCACCCGCAGCATCAGCTCCAGGTTGTGCAGCGCCTCCGGCAACCGGCTGCCCGGCAGCAGCCCCAACCGCTGCTGCGGTGCCCCCGGCAGCGGCTCGGCGGGCTTGAGGGCGCCATCGAAAAAGGGATTGCCCAAGAACTGAACCGGCCGCCCCAGTTGGGCGGTGAGGTCGGTGGCGGTGAACTGATCACGGCTGTAAAGGGCCCGCAGGCGCCGGCTGCGCAGCAGGGCACCGCAGGGCCAGGGCAGCTGCAGCCGCCCTTCGTAGTGGCTGGAGTAGGCCACCAGGTACACGGCCGAGGGCCGGCGGCTGAGCCAGGCGGCCACCACGGGGATCACATCGCCCACCACCACGATCAGCTCGTAGCGGTGGGCGATGCGCAGCAGCAACGCCAGGCGGCTCAGCAGGTAGAGCACCTGGCCCTGCACCACCTCGGTGAGCCGCCCCAGCAGGCTGGTGTAGCCCAGGCCGCCGGTGCTGTATTCACGGGTGCGGCCGCGGGTGGGGATGCCGGCCTGCTGGTAAGCGCGGCCGTGGCCCACCAGCGGCAGCGCCTCCACCTGGCAGCCGTGCCCCTGGAGCGCCTGGGCGATCAGCGCGCCGCTGAGGTCTTCGCCGTGGCCGTTGCTGAGCAGCAGGATGCGCCGCCCGGACTGCCCCACAGCGCTCAAGCCTGCAGCCAAGCTTTCACCTTCTGCAGCGCCTGCCAGTCGGGCCGGCGGGCCAGGCCGTCCTCAATGGCGCCATCCAGTTCGCTGGCCAGCTCGGGTGCCATCAGCCGCAGCCGCTGCACCAGTTCGATGTGTTCGCGCACGCCTTTGGCGTTGGTTTCCAGCATCGCCAGGCTGAGGTTGATGCGGGCCTGGGGGTCCTGGGGGTTGAGCTTCACCGCCAGGCGGGCCGAGCGCAGGCCGGCCTGGGGTTGGTTGTCGAGCAATTGCAGCCAGGCCAGGCAGGTCCAGCCCGCCGACAGCCGCGGTTCCTGCTGGGTGATCTGCTCAAAGCTGGCGATCACCTCGGCCAAGGGTGCCCCCTGCTGGTAGCGCTCCAGCGCCTGTTCAAACAGCGACGGGGCTTCGGTCACGGCGTCGGTCATGGGCTGGCGGCGGGCCTGATCGTGCCCTCAGGTTCGCACCCGGGGCGGATCAAACCGCAAACGAACTGCCGCAGCCGCAGGTTTGGCTGGCGTTGGGGTTGGTGAAGTTGAAGCCGCCGCCGATCAGGGCCGAGGAGAAATCCAGCTGCATCCCATAGATGTAGAGCAGGCTTTTGGGGTCGCTGACCACGGTGAAGCTGGGGGCTCCGGCGGGCTCGTAGAGGTAGCGCTCGTCGTCGGCCTGGATGTCGCCGGCGTCGATGAAATCCATCGTGTAGCTCATGCCGCTGCAGCCGCCGGAGCGCACGCCCACCCGCAGCACCTTGCCGTCACCCTGGGCCGGCAGCAGCGTGGCCAGCTGCTTCATGGCGCTTTCGGTGATCAGGATGCCCTTGCCGTCGCGGCCGGTGTGGGTGGCCTGGGGAGCGGCATCCACGGGTGCTGGCGTGGTGGGGGCTGGCGCGGTCTCGCTGGTCATCGCTGGGGTGGAGGCGGGCTTGGACCTGATCGCTCCATCGTATGGAGGCCGCCCATCCCCTGCCTGGCGCCCGTCTCCATAGAGTCGTGGCCATTCAGCAGGGGCTTTCAGGTGCGCGTCGCCATCGTGGGATCGGGTTTGGCCGGCTTGGCGGCGGCGGTGGATCTGGTGGATGCCGGCCACCAGGTGGATCTCTACGAAGCGCGGCCGTTCATGGGCGGCAAGGTGGGCAGCTGGGTGGATGAGGGCGGCAACCACATCGAAATGGGGTTGCATGTGTTCTTCTTCAACTACGCCAACCTGTTCGCCCTGCTGCGCAAGGTGGGGGCGATCGACAACCTGCTGCCCAAAGACCACACCCACCTGTTTGTGAACAGCGGCGGTGACCTGCGGGAGCTGGATTTCCGC
>RHBP01000160.1 GCA_010030955.1 Synechococcaceae bacterium WBB_10_009
CCTGGCCGATGGAGCTGTAGGCCAGCATCCGCTTCATGGAGGTCTGGGCCAGGGCCACCACGTTGCCCAGCACCATGCTCAGGATCGCCAGCACGGTGAACAGCAGCTTCCACTGGGCTTCGAAGGGCTCGAAACAGCCCACCAGAATCCGCAGCGCCAGGGCAAAGCCTGCGGCCTTGGAGCCCACCGAGAGAAAGGCCACCACGGGGGTGGGGGAGCCTTCGTAAACGTCCGGCGTCCACTGGTGGAAGGGCACGGCGGCGATCTTGAAGGCCACCGTGGCCAGCACGAACACCAGTGCCAGTGCCGCCACGGGTGAGGCGCTCGATTGCAGCGCCAGGGCCACCGCATCAAGGCCGGTGCTGCCGCCGGTGAGGCCATAGAGCAGCGAGGCGCCGTAGAGGAACACCGCGGCGGCGGCGGAGCCCACGAGCAGGTATTTGAGGGCCGCTTCGGAGCTGCGGGCGTCGCGCTTCATGTAGCCCGACAGCAGGTAGCTGGCCACCGAGAGGGTCTCCAGCGACACGAAGATGCTCACCAGGTCGGTGGAGCCGCAGAGCAGCATGGCCCCGAGGGTGGCGGCCAGCAGGATCGACGCGTATTCGCCCACCGGTGTGCCGGCCCGCTCCACATAGCGCCAGCTGATCAGCAGCGACAGCAGGGTGGAGGCGGCCACCACCGCCCGGAAGGCGATGGCCAGGTTGTCCGCCAGGAAGGCCCCCAGGAAGGCGGGCTCCAGCGGGGCGCTGTTCCATTGCAGGGCCAGCAGCCCCAGGGCCGTGCCCAGGCCGGCGTAGGAGAACACCGGCACCCAGCGGGCCGCGGCCCGTTCACCGGCCAGGTCCACCAGCAGGCAGGCCAGCATCGCCAGCAACACCGCAGCTTCGGGGGCGATGGCCCCGGCGTTCAGCTGCAGCGAGGTGATCGCACTCACCGCAGGGGCGGCTGCGTTGCCGAGATCGGCCGCGGCCAGAAGAGAGAGCACAGCTGATTCGGTGTCGCCCGTTGGCTCGGACTGTAGCCGCGTTGCCCCCGGGATTTGGGCGCTGAGGCGCGGGGTTGACCGCCGGTGCGATAAAGAGGGAAGCGGTTTTCCGCCTGCCTGTGGCGCACACCCTCGTCATCGTCGAGAGCCCCACCAAGGCCCGCACCATCCGCGGGTTCCTGCCGAAGGACTTCCGGGTGGAGGCCTCGATGGGGCACGTGCGCGACCTGCCCAACAACGCCAGCGAGATCCCCGCGGCCCAGAAGGGCGAGAAGTGGGCCAACCTCGGCGTCAACACCGCCAACAACTTCGAGCCCCTCTACGTGGTGCCGAAGGACAAGAAAAAGGTGGTGAAGGAGCTCAAAGACGCCCTCAAGGGGGCCGACCGCCTGCTGCTGGCCACGGATGAAGACCGGGAAGGGGAATCGATCAGTTGGCACCTGCTGCAGCTGCTGCAGCCGAAGGTGCCGGTGAAGCGCATGGTGTTCCACGAGATCACCAAGGAGGCCATCGGCCGCGCCCTGGAGCAGACCCGCGAGCTCGACATGGAGCTGGTGCACGCCCAGGAGACGCGCCGCATCCTGGATCGCCTGGTGGGCTACACCCTCTCGCCGCTGCTGTGGAAGAAGGTGGCCTGGGGCCTCTCCGCCGGCCGCGTGCAATCGGTGGCGGTGCGGCTGCTGGTGCAGCGGGAGCGGGCGCGGCGCGCCTTCCGCAGCGGCAGCTACTGGGACCTCAAGGCCCAGCTGCAGCAGGCCGGCGCCAACTTCGACGCCAAGCTGGTGCAGCTCAAGGGGGAGCGGATCGCCGGCGGGTCCGACTTCGATGAGAGCACCGGCGCCCTCAAGGCCGGCAGCACGGTGCGGCTGCTGAGCGAAGCCGAGGCCCGCGGCCTGCGGGAGGCGGTGTTGGCGGCCCCCTGGCGGGTGGCGGCGGTGGAGGAAAAGCCCAGCGTGCGCAAGCCGGTGGCCCCGTTCACCACCAGCACCCTGCAGCAGGAGGCCAACCGCAAGCTGCGGCTCTCGGCCCGCGAAACGATGCGCACCGCCCAGGGGCTCTACGAGCGTGGCTTCATCACCTACATGCGCACCGACTCGGTGCACCTCAGCGACCAGGCCATCAACGCCGCCCGCAGCTGCGTGCAGGCCAAGTACGGCCAGCCTTACCTGAGCCCCTCGCCGCGCCAGTTCTCCACCAAGGCCCGCAACGCCCAGGAGGCCCACGAGGCGATCCGCCCCGCCGGCGAAAGCTTCCGCGACCCCAGTGCCACGGGCCTCGATGGCCGCGATCTGGCGCTCTACGAGTTGATCTGGAAGCGCACCGTGGCCTCCCAGATGGCCGACGCCAAGCTCACCATGCTGAGCGTGGATCTGGAGGTGGATGGCGGCAGCCTGGGCCCCGCCCAGTTCCGCTCCAGCGGCAAGCGCATTGATTTCCCCGGGTTCTTCCGGGCCTACGTGGAGGGCAGCGACGACCCCGATGCGGCCCTGGAGGGCCAGGAGGTGCTGCTGCCCGCCCTCAAGGCCGGTGACCAGCCCAGCTGCGCCGAGGTGGAGGCCCTGGGCCACCAGACCCAGCCCCCCGCCCGTTACAGCGAAGCGGCCCTGGTGAAGATGCTGGAGAAGGAGGGCATCGGCCGCCCCTCCACCTACGCCTCGATCATCGGCACGATCGTCGACCGGGGCTACGCCACCCTCCAGAACAACGCCCTCACCCCCAGCTTCACGGCCTTCGCCGTAACCGCCCTGCTGGAGGAGCACTTCCCCGACCTGGTGGACACGGGCTTCACCGCCCGCATGGAGAACAGCCTCGACGAGATTTCCACCGGCAAGGAGCAATGGCTGCCCTACCTGGAGGCCTTCTTCAAGGGCGACAACGGCCTGGAAAATCAGGTGGCCCAGCGCGAGGGCGACATCGACCCCGGCGCCTCCCGCACCATTGAGCTGGAGGGCCTGCCCTGCGTGGTGCGCATTGGCCGGTTCGGCGCCTACCTGGAAACCAAGCGCGTGGCCGACGACGGCAGCGAAGAGCTGCTCAAGGCCACCCTGCCCCAGGAGATCACCCCCGCGGATCTGGATGCCGACCGCGCCGAGCTGATCCTCAAGCAGAAGGCCGACGGCCCCGAATCCCTTGGGGAAGATCCTGAAACCGGTGAGCTGGTGTACCTGCTGTTCGGCCAGTACGGCCCCTACGTGCAGCGGGGTCAGGTGAGCGACGACAACCCCAAACCGAAGCGCGCCTCCCTGCCCAAGGGGGCCAAGCCTGAGGAGTTGAGCCTCGAGGATGCCCTGGGCCTGTTGCGCCTGCCCCGCCACCTGGGGGAACACCCGGATGGGGGCAAGATCGAGGCGGGCTTGGGGCGCTTCGGCCCCTACGTGGTGCACCACAAGGGCAAAGGGGAGAAGGACTACCGCTCCCTCAAGGCCGAGGACGATGTGCTGATGGTGGGCCTGAGCCGGGCCGTGGAGCTGCTGGCCCAGCCCAAGCGCGGCCGCGGCGGCCGCACCGCCCTCAAGGACCTCGGCACGCCGGAGGGCGGCGACGAGGCGATCCAGGTGTTCGATGGCCCCTATGGGCAGTACGTGAAGCAGGGCAAGGTCAACGCCTCCCTGCCGGAGGGCGTCACCGCCGACACCATCACCCTGGAGCAGGCGGTGGAGCTGTTGGCCGCCAAGGCCGCCAGCGGCAAGGGCAAGGGCCGCAAGCCGGCCGCGGCCGGAACCCGCAAGCCGGCGGCCGCCAAGGCGCCGAAGGCCGCCG
>RHBP01000017.1 GCA_010030955.1 Synechococcaceae bacterium WBB_10_009
GTTGGTGATCGGTGCAACGGGCACGCTGGGGCGGCAGATCGCCCGGCAGGCCCTCGATGCCGGTCATCAAGTCCGCTGCATGGTGCGCTCCCCCCGCAAGGCCTCGTTCCTGCAGGAGTGGGGCTGCGAGCTCACCCGCGGTGATCTGCTCGAGCCCGACAGCCTCGATTACGCCCTGGAGGGCCAGGAGGCGGTGATCGACGCCGCCACCGCCCGGGCCACCGACGCCGGCAGCAGTTACGACACCGACTGGACGGGCAAGCTCAACCTGCTCAATGCCTGTGAGCGGGCCGGGGTCAAGCGCTATGTGTTTGTGTCGCTGCTCGACGCCGAGAAGCACCGCGACGTGCCCCTGATGGAGATCAAGCACTGCACCGAGCAGGCCTTGATCCACTCCGATTTCGATTACACGATCCTGCGCTGCGTGGCGTTCATGCAGGGGCTGATCAGCCAGATCGCCATCCCCGTGCTCGAGAGCCAAACGGTGTGGGTGAGCGGCACCCCCACCCCGATCGCCTACATGAACACCCAGGATGTGGCCCGCTTTGCGGTGGCCGCCCTGGGGCGCGCCGAAACCGTGCGCCAGGCTTTCCCGGTGGTGGGTCCTCGGGCCTGGAACACCGGTGAGATCACCCAGCTGTGTGAGAAGTTCACCGGCAAGAGCGCCCGCGTGTTCCGGGTGCAGCCGGTGCTGCTGCGGCTGATGCAGGCGGTGTCGTCGTTCTTTGAGCCTGCGGTGAATGTGGCGGAGCGCCTGGCCTTCGACAAGGTGGTGGGCGGCGGCGTCACCCTCAATGCTCCGATGGAGGCCAGCTACGCCGCCTTCGGCCTCGATCCGGCGGACACCACCGGTTTGGAGGCCTACCTGCGCGAGTACTACGACACGATCCTCAAGCGCCTGCGGGAGATGGAGGCCGACCTCGACAAGGACGCCAAGAAGAAGCTGCCGTTCTGAGCGCCGCCCCACCGCCCTTGGCACGCCGGTAGTGGGCTTGTACTATTGCCTGAGTTTCGGTTGCCCGGTGCCCCGCGATGGCCATCGCCCAGATCAAAAACCTGCAGCGCCGGTTGGGGGTGTTGGAGCAGGAGGCGGTGGCGGAGGTGAGCCGGGCCTGCGGCCATGAGCTGTGGCAGAGCTTGGGATTCGACGCACTCGACAGCGTGGAGGATGCCGACCGCCGGGCCCGCGCCAACTACTACTACGGGCAGCTGCAGGTGGTGCGCGAGCTCAAGGATGCGCTGGGCTGAGGCCAAGCCCCCCTACCCGCCGCCGCCGGCCCGGCCCGATTTCCCACCGCCGGCGCGGCCGCCGCGCCCCTCAAGCAGCCGCTCCAGCCGTTGCTGTTCGGAGGCGTTCACCTCCCGCCACTGCCCGGGCGCCAGGCCCTCGAGGCTGAGGCAGGGGCCCCCGTCCATCAGATCGATGGCCACCCGCAGCAGCCGCAGGGTGGGCAGGCCCACGGCGGCCGTCATGCGGCGCACCTGGCGGTTGCGCCCCTCGCGCAGCTCCAGCTCCAGCCAGCTGGTGGGAATGCTGGCCCGCTGGCGGATGGGGGGATCCCGCGGCGGTAGGCCCGGATCCTCCAGCGCCCGGGCCTTGGCCGGCAGGGTGCGCTGGCCCTGGATCAGCACCCCCTCCCGCAGGCGTTGCAGGGCTCCATCGCCGCAGAGGCCCTCCACCTGCGCCCAGTACCGGCGCCAGTGGCCCCAGCGGGGGTCGGTGAGCCGTTGCTGCAGGCGGCCGTTGGCGGTGAGCAGCAGCAAGCCTTCGCTGTCGGCATCGAGCCGTCCGGCGGCGTACACCCCGGGGCTGTCGATGTGGTCAGCCAGGCAGCCCCAGGCCGAGCCCGGTTCCGGTGTGAACTGGCTCAGCACCCCGTAGGGCTTGTGGAACAGCAGGGTGGTCAGGAGGCCTGGCGCGCGCGCCACAGGTTCACCACCCCGATCGAAATCAGCAGCAGGCCGAGATCCATGGTCACGGGGGGCAGGATCATCGGCGTGACGGGCTGGGGCACCGGATAGGGCCGTGACCCTAGCGGTTGGAGGGCGACACCTAAGCTGAACGCAGCTCTGTTTGTGTTCCACGGCCCCACCGCATGATTGAGACCTCCGGCGTGATCGAGAAGGAACAGGGCAACGGGTTTTACCTGGTCACCCTCGAGCAGCCCGCAGGCCACCAATGCCTGTGCCGTGCCGCCGGCAAGCTCACCAAGTTCCGCATCAAACTGCTGGCCGGAGACAAGGTGCTGGTGGAGATCAGCCCCTACGACCTCAGCCGCGGCCGCATCACCTATCGGGAACGCAACGCCGCCGCCGGTGGGCCGCGCCCCGGCGGCAATCGCCCCGGCGGCCCCCGCCGCCGCTGAGCCTCAGCCCACCGGGCTGGCCAGCAACTGCTCGATGGCGGCGCGGAACTCGCTGCGCTGCTTCACGCCCCGGAACTGCTGCTGCAGCTCCTTGCGGAAAAACAGCTGCACGGTGGGGGTGCCGGTGACACCGGCCTGCTGGGCGATGTCGGGTTCGGCATCGATGTCGATCTCCACCCCCTGGGCCCGGCCCCCTAGCTCCTCCAGCACCCGCTTGAGCTGCGGCTTGAGCACGTGGCAGGGGCCGCAGGTGGGGGAGGTGTACACCACCAGCAGGGGCTTGTCGCTGTCGTGGCAAAACTGCCCTTCTGCCAAAGGGCTTGGGGGTCGAAGTTGGTCTCATCGCTCACGGCGGTGCGCTGCACCTCGCCCACGGTGGCGGGATCCACCGGGTCCTGGCTCACGGTGACGGCCAGGCCGTGGTGGGTGAGCCACCGCTCCGCCGCCAGGGCCGCCTGGCAGCCGCTGCCGGCGGCGGTGATGCCCTGCCGCCATTCGGCATCGGCCACGTCACCGGCGGCGTAGACCCCTTCGATGCTCGTGTCCGGCCGCCCGGGCTCGGTGATCACATAGCCCTTGGCATCCACCCGCAGCTGATCGCGCACCAGACGGGTGTTGGGGGTGTGCCCGATCGCATAGAACAGGCCGCGCACCGGCAGCTGCTCGCTGGCGCCACCGTCGGGGTCCCCGTTGGGGTCCACCAATTCGATGGCCTCCAGCCAGTCGCCGCCACTGCAGTCGCGCACCTGGCGGTTCCAGTGCACCTGGATGGCAGGGTTGGCCAGCACCCGGTCGGCCATGGCTTTGCTGGCCCGAAGCCGATCGGAGCGCACGATCAGGTGCACGCGGCTGCCGTATTTGGTGAGGTACACGGCCTCTTCGCAGGCGGAATCACCGCCACCCACCACCGCCAGCTCCTCCTGGCGGAACTGGGGGGTGGCGCCATCGCAGATGGCGCAGGCGCTGATGCCCGCATTCCAGAAGCGCGCTTCGCTGGGGAGCCCCAGGCGGTTGGCGCTGGCGCCGGTGGCCAGGATCACGGCTTGGGCTTGGATGGTTTGGCCATCGGCTTCAATCCGGAACGGCCGCTGCGACAGGTCGATGCGCTCAGCGTCGGCCTCCACCAGGCGGGTGCCCCAACGCACCGCCTGGGCCTTGAGCCGGTCCATCAGCTCCGGGCCGAGGATGCCATCGGGGAAGCCGGGGAAGTTTTCCACATGGGTGGTGGTCATCAGCTGACCACCGGGGATGCCGCCGTCCTGGAAGCCCGTGATCACCACGGGGCGCAGGTTGGCCCGGGCGGCGTAGATGGCGGCGGTGTAGCCGGCGGGGCCGGAGCCCACGATCACCAGGTTTTCCAGCCCGAGGCTGTCGGCACCGACCCGGTCCATGGCTTAAGCGGAGCGACTTCGCTTAAGAGCTTAGGGGCTGACGGTTCGGGCCGGCGACCCGCGGGGGGCTGGGTTGAAAGAATTGCTTTAGATTTCAAGCAGCCCGTCGGGCTCGTTTTCGTTGCTGGTGCTGCGCGGCAGCTGGCTGAAATCCGGCACCATTAGCACCTGCTCGGCCATCAGTTCGGGGTGCTGGTCGATGCACAGGATCCATTCCCGAAACTCCTCTGTGAGCGCGTAGCTGTCTTCGTAACGCTCGCGATCATCCAGGCTGGCAATTCGTGCCGCTGCCCAATTGATGGCAACGGTGATTCTGCGCTGGATTGAACCGTTCATGGGTCCTCTGACGGTGCGACGCGTCAACGCCTTGGGGCCACGTTGGTCGCCCTGAGGGCGATCCGGGGTGGCGATTCGCACAAATTCGCACTTTTTGCTGCGGCTGAATGTAATTACCGCTGCACAACGAAGTTCGGCAGCTGCGGGCCCCGCATGCGGATCACGGACCCCGCGCCATCCTCCATGGCCTGCAGCGGCCGTGAGGGGGCGCGCCCCGTTGCGCCCGCCGCCGGCTCCGGCTCCGGCCCCTTCGCACGCAGCACGTAGGGCTCGCTCAGCGACCAGGTGCGGGCGTAGTGCAGCAGCAGCGGATCCGCCGGCGCGAACACATAGGAGGGATGGCGGGGCACCGCCTCCTGGCGGGCCCGCTGGCCATCCATGCGCACGGCCCGCGTGATGGCTTGCACGAAGCGGGTGCGGGTCACCACCGTGGTGAGGTAGGCCACCACCCGCAGCCGGGGCGCATCGAACCCTTCGGCGCACATGTCGATGCTCACCAGCCAGTCGGCCTGGCCGGCCTTGAAGGCTTGCATGTGCTCAGCGGCGGCACTGTCCTGGGAGTGCACCAGCAGCACCCGGTCGCCCTGCTCCTCCAGCAGCCCGCACAGGCGCCGGGCGTGGGCGATGTCGCGGGCCACCACCAGCCCACCGGCCTCCGGGTGCTGGCGGCGCACCACCTCCAACCGCTGCCGGGCATTGAGCAGCAGCCGCAGGGCGATGCTGCTGCTGTCCCCCAGGCGGATCGCCCGGCGCAGGTTGCGGGCCCGCCAGCTCTCGCGCTGCTCCTGGGAGAGGGGTGAGCGTTCGGTGTCGCCGGGTTGGTCCTGGCGGCCGTGGTCCACCCAGCCGTCCTGAAAGCGGAATTCCAGGGGGCGCACGTCGCCGGCGACGATCAGCTCCCGGGGTTCGATGCTGAGGTCGGGGGCGATCTGCTCCACCCAGGCCTCGCCATCGTGCACCTGGATGCGGCGGGCGGCGCAGAAGCCCAGGTTGTCGGCCCGGAACGGGGTGCCGGTGAGCCCCAGCCGCAGCCGTGCCCCGGCGGTGAGGCGGCTGAAGGCATGGCCCCAGGCGGTGGCCTCCGGTTCCTCGGGGTCGAGCCCCAGGTGGTGCACCTCATCGGCGATGGCGAGCCAGGGGTGCCCGGCGGAGGCCTGAAGCTGCGGCAGCAAGGCCTGCAGGTGCCGCCCCGCCGCCTGGTAGGTGATCAGCAGCCCGTCCGCGTCGCCCCAGGGCTCCGAGCGGTCCTCCCCCGGCTGCCACTCCTCAAGCCGCAGCTGCAGCCCCGCGGCGGCCTGCCGCCACTGGCTGGCGATCGAGCTGCGGTGGCAGAACACCAGAAACCGCCGCAGTCGCCCCTGGCGCTGCAGGCGCTCAAACCCAAGCAGGGCGCCGAGGGTTTTGCCCGCTCCCGGGCCAGCGTTGATCAACACATCGTGGCCGCCGGGCCGCTGCAGCCGCCGCTGCAGCAGCTGGATCAGCTGGGTCTGCCAGTGGCGCGGCTGCACGGAGGGCAACGGCCGCTGGGGCCGCCGGGGAACGTGCAGGTCGAACGACAGCGGGGCCATCCCGCCATTTTGTTGCCCAGGATGGAAAAAAGATGAGGAGAATTACCTATTCGCATTCCCGCTGGAGCCCCTACCTTCCGGCCATCACCCCGCTCCAGGGCCACCCCCTTGCCAGCCCATGGATGAGCGTTCTGTCTTTGCCCTCACCCCCGATGAACTGCGGCAGCGCTTTGAGCGGGCCTTTGATCTCGAGTGTGATCTCGATCCGATGATCCTGCGGGCCCGGCTGCTGCGGCAGCGCGGCTCCAACCCCCAGGCCCACTGCCTAGAACAGGAGCTGTTGCCCCTGTTCTGATCGATGCTGCTGGCGGTCAGCGGCGCCTCCGGCAAAACCGGCTGGCGCGTGGTGCAGGAGGCCCTGGAGCGCGGCCACCGGGTGCGGGCCCTGGTGCGGCCCGGCTCGTCGCTCCCCGAAGGACTCAGCGGTGCTGAGGTGGTGCGCCTGCAGCTGGGGGATCGGGCTGTCCTCACCGAAGCCCTGCGCGGCTGCGATGCGCTGGTGATCGCCACCGGCGCGCGCCCCAGCATCGACCTCAGCGGTCCGCTGCAGGTGGATGCCTTCGGCGTGCGGCGGCAGATCGAGGCCTGCCGCGCCGCCGGTGTGTCGCGCCTCGTGCTGGTGAGCTCCCTCTGTGCCGGCCTGTGGCGCCACCCGCTCAACCTGTTTGGCTTGATCCTGGTGTGGAAACGGCTGGGGGAGCGCTGGCTGGAGCAGAGCGGCCTCAGCTACACGGTGGTGCGCCCCGGGGGCCTCAAGGAGCAGGAGGAGGATCTGGCGGAGCAGTGCGTGCAGTTCAGCGGCCCCGACCAGCAGCGCGATGGCAGCATTCCGCGCCGCCTGGTGGCCCGGGTGTGCCTCGATGCCCTGGAGGCCCCCGCCAGCGTGGGACGGATCGTGGAGATCACCAGCCGTTCCGCCACACCCCAGGCCGGCACCGGTCTGGCGGCCTGGTTGGCCTGAGGCGCGCTGCCGCAGGGGTTCAGCGCGGCCACCCTCCCTAGGATCCGGGCACAGGCCCGCCTGAAGCGCCCCGTGAGCACCCCCCACAACGTCTGCATCGTGCTGGGCACCCGGCCCGAGGCGATCAAGCTGGCGCCGGTGATTCAGGCCTTCCGGGCGGCGGACGACATCCACACCCGTGTGGTGCTCACCGGCCAGCACCGCGAGATGGTGACCCAGGTGATGGACCTGTTCGGCCTCCAGGCCGACCACGACCTGGCCCTGATGGCCCCCAAGCAGACCCTCACCCACATCACCTGCGGTGCGCTGCAGGGGCTGCAGGAGGAGTTTGAGCGCCACCGGCCCGACCTGGTGCTCGTGCAGGGCGACACCACCACCGCCTTTGCCTCGGCCCTGGCGGCCTTCTACGGCCAGATCCCCGTGGGCCACGTGGAGGCGGGGCTGCGCACCGACGACCTCTTTGACCCCTACCCGGAGGAGGCCAACCGCCGCCTGATCTCCCAGCTGGCGTTGCTGCACTTCGCCCCCACGGAGGTGTCGGCCCGCAACCTGGCGGCCTCTGGGGTGGTGGGAGAAACCCTCACCACCGGCAACACCGTGATCGATGCCCTGCTGCTGATGGCCCAGCAGGCACCACCCCTGCAGATCCCGGGGCTGGATGTGGCGCGGCAGCGGCTGATCCTGGCCACGGTGCACCGCCGCGAAAACTGGGGCGATCGCCTGCAGGACATTGGCCGCGGCTTTCTGGAGGTGCTGGAGCGCTTCCCCGATACGGCCCTGCTGCTGCCGCTGCACCGCAACCCCACGGTGCGCGAACCGCTGCAGGCGCTGCTGGGGAACCACCCGCGGGCCTTCCTCACCGAACCGCTCGACTACGACAAGCTCGTGGCGGCCATGCGCGCCGCCACGCTGCTGCTCACCGACTCCGGTGGTCTGCAGGAGGAGGCCCCGGCCCTGGGCAAACCGGTGCTGGTGCTGCGCCGCACCACCGAACGCCCCGAGGCGGTGGATGCCGGCACCGCCAAGCTGATCGGCACCGACAGCGCCGACATCCTGCGGGAAACGGCCCTGTTGCTGGAGAGCAACGGGGCCTACGAGGCCATGGCCCGGGCCCACAACCCCTTTGGCGATGGCCAGGCCAGCGCCCGCATCCTGGCGTGCTGCCGCCGCTTCCTCAACGGCCGCCGCGCCGCGGCCGGCTGAGGTTCAGCTGCCCCCGCGGCGTTTCTTGGCCCAGGGGGGAAGATCCACAAACACGCGGCTGCCGGGCTGGAGGCCGCTGAGGATCTGGGTGTCGCGGCCGCTGCTGGCCCCCAGGCTCACCGCCTGGAAGCGGGGTTGGTTGCCGGGGCCCACCAGCAACACGCCAGGGCGGCCCTCTTCGGTGACCACCGCCACCGTGGGCACCAGGGTGCGTGGCGCCAGCACTCCGGTGTTGAAGTCGATGTCGGCGGTCATGCCGATGCGCAGTTCCGGCGGCGGTTGCAGCATCTCGAGCTTCACCTCGAAGGAGGTGACGTTGTTGAGCTTCTCGGCCCGCGGCGCGATCTGCCGCACCCGGGCGGCGAAACGGCGGTCGGGGAAGCTGTCCACCCGCACCGCCGCGCTCTGGCCAGGCGGATGCGGCCGATGTCGCTCTCGGGCACCTTGGCCACCGCTTCGAGGCCCTCGGCCAGCTCCACGATTGAGGAGCTGCTGGCGCCGGCGCTGGCGGAGGCGGCGGTGGTGGGGGTCACGAAGGCGCCGGGGTCGGCAAACCGGGCGGTGACGACTCCGCTGAACGGCGCGCGCACGGTGAGGTAGGCCCGTTCCTTGAGGCGTTGCTCCAGCCGTTGTTGGGCCGCCGCCAACCCGGCGCGATCGATGGCAAAGCTGGCTTCGGCGCGGCTGTAATCCTCCTCGGTGATCACCCCTTGGCGCACCAGGTTGCGGCGGCGGTCCAGCTCACGGCGGCTGCGGTTCAACTGCGCCTGGGCCGACTGCCGCTGGGCCTGCAGTTCCTGGATGCGGTCGTCGAGGTCGTCGGAATCCATCAGGGCCAGGGGCTGGCCCGCCTGCACCCGGGCCCCCTCCTCCACAAACAGCTGCTGCAGCACCCCCTGGCGCCGGGGGCTCACGTTCACCTTGCGGTAGGCCATCAGTTCGCCGCTGGCGGTGATCGTGCCCGGCAAGGAGCCCTGGCGGGCCACCACGGTGTATTGGCTCAGGCTGCGCTGCTGGTTGCTCTGGCGGCGGGCCGCCAGCAGGGCGGAGCCGGTGCCCACCAGCAGCACGGTGCCGAGCACCCCGGCCCACAGGCGTTTGCGCCGCAGCCAGGGTTGGCGGCGGATGCGCTGCAGGCGCCGCACGGCGCCTGAACCCTCACGTGGTGGAGGGGGCTGGAGCATGGCGGTGGAAATGGTGGGGCTGCAGCGGTGCCACCAGTCTTCCTGGTCGCCGGCGCCGCTGGGGCCCCTGGGCTGGGGGGATCACCGGCAGCCCGTAGATTCCAGCCATGCTCAAAGCCGGAATCGTGGGGCTGCCCAATGTGGGCAAGTCGACCCTGTTCAACGCCCTGGTGGCCAACGCGCAGGCGGAGGCCGCCAACTATCCCTTCTGCACGATCGAGCCCAATTCAGGGGTGGTGGCGGTGCCGGATCCCCGCCTGCAGCAGCTCTCGGATCTGAGCGGCAGCAAGGAGATCATCCCCACCCGTGTGGAGTTTGTGGACATCGCGGGCCTGGTGAAGGGGGCCAGCCAGGGGGAGGGGTTGGGCAACAAGTTTCTGGCCAACATCCGCGAGGTGGACGCCATCGTGCACGTGGTGCGTTGCTTCGAAAACGACGACGTGATCCACGTGAGCGGATCGGTGGGGCCCGCCCGCGATGCGGAGGTGATCAACCTGGAGCTGGGGCTGGCGGACCTCTCCCAGGTGGAAAAACGCCGCGAGCGCCTCAAAAAGCAGGTGCGCACCAGCAAGGAGGCCCAACTGGAAGATGGGGCCCTCGAGCGGATCCAGGCGGTGCTCGAGCAGGGGGGCGCCGCCCGCAGCGTGGAGCTCAGCGATGAGGAGGCGGTGTTGGTGAAGCCCCTGGGGCTGCTCACCGCCAAGCCGATCATCTACGCCACCAACGTCAGCGAAGACGACCTGGCCAGCGGCAATGCCTACACCGAAGAGGTGAAGGCCCTGGCGGCCCAGGAGGGCGCCGAGACCGTGCGCATCTCCGCCCAGGTGGAGGCGGAATTGATCGAACTGCCGGAGGAGGAGCGCGCCGAGTTTCTGGCGGGTCTGGGCGTGGAGGAGGGGGGCCTGCAGAGCCTGATCCGCGCCACCTACCGCCTGCTGGGCCTGCGCACCTACTTCACCACCGGCGAGAAGGAAACCCGCGCCTGGACCATCCAGGCCGGCATGACCGCCCCCCAGGCCGCCGGTGTGATCCACACCGATTTCGAGCGGGGCGGGTTTCATCCGCGCCCAAACCATCGGCTACCAGCAGTTGCTGGAGGCGGGCTCGCTCGCGGAGGCGCGCACCAAGGGCTGGCTGCGGGCCGAAGGCAAGGAGTATGTGGTGGCCGAAGGCGACGTGATGGAGTTCCTGTTCAACGTCTGAGCCTGCGCCACAATGGCCCCAGACACGCCTGGTTGATGACGGCTCAGCAGCCCGCCGGTGCCCCTGGGAATGCCCCGCAGCAGCACGATTTTGATTTGCAAAAGCAGCTGCACCAGCAGATCCGCAACGACCCCGACTACGACGATTGGGAGTACGGCACGGAGCCCCTGCCCCACGAGGCCTGGGTGGCCCGCCAGGCGGCCAAGGCCGCTGCGTCCGAGGAGGCCGCCGGTTAGCTAGGCCCTGTGGGCTCGGCGGCTGATCGCTGGCAGCAGCAGCAGGCAGGCCGCGCAGCTCAGACTCGTGAGCAGCCACAGCGCCACCCCATGGCGCTGGCTGTCCAGCAGCACCCCCGTGACCAGCGGCGCCACCAGGGCACTGAGGGCAAAGCATTGGGAAAACAGCGCCATCGCCAGGCCGCCATGGCCGGCGGGGGTGAGCTCAATGACGGCTTCGGTGGCGATCGGCAGGAAGGCGGCCTCCCCCAGCGCCAGGGGGAACAGCGCCAGCAGCACCACCCCCAACCCCGCCTCGCTCAGGGCTGAGAGGGCCAGCAGCCCGGTGCCGAGGCTGAAACACACCAGGCCGATCCCCAGCCCCTGGGCCACGGGGCGCCGCGCGAGGGCTTGCCCCACGGGCCATTGCAGCAGCAGCAGCAGGCCCAGCTGCAGGCCGATCAACAGGGCACTGATCGCCTCCGGCTGGGCGTCGCGCTCCAGGCCGCCGCGCACCAGATCGAGGGGCAAGGCCACCTGCATCAACACCGGGATGGCCGTGGCCACCACCGAGAGCAGGAGCAGCGGCAGCAGCGGCCGCAGCCACCCCCACACCGGCTCAGCGGCCTGCTCCGGCGGCCTCGGCGTGGGGCGGGGGGCCCGCGGCAGCGGCCACCGCCAGATCAGGCCCGCCAGCAGCAGCACCGCCGCCATGTCCACCAGGTAGATGCCCCGCAGCAGCCCCGCCTGGGCCAGCAGCGCCCCCGTGAGGGCGCCCGCCGCCACGCCGGCGGCGTCGGCGCTGCGCACCAGGGCGAAGCCCCGCGCCGAGGATTCGGGGGCGGCACACAGGGGCACCGCCAGCTCCACGGCGGGCCAGTAGAAGCCGCCCGCCAGGCCGATCAACACCTGCCCGAGGCCATAGCCCCCCATCTGTTGGGCCCCCAACAGCAGGGCATCGCCCCCCAGGCCGCAGGCCGCCGCCAGCAGCACCGGCTGCCCGCAGGGGCGCCCCCGATCCAGCAGGGCTCCGCTGGCGAAGCGCCCCAGGGTTCCCGCCAGGGCCGCCAACGCCAGCCCCAGCCCCACCTGGGAGGCGCTGAGCCCCGCCCGGTGAAACACCAGCGGGGTGAGGTAAAGGATGCCGCCGGCGCCGAAACAGGCCACCAGCCGCACGCTGGTCAACTGCCGCAGCGCCGCGGGAAACTGGAGCCACCAGCGCCGCCCTATTGCCAGCGATTGAGGTTGCGTCAACGTGCCGGCGCCGGTTGCGGTCTGTGCTGGGCAGTCTGCTGGCCGGGGTTCTGCTGCTGACGGCTGCGCCACCGCCGGGCCGGGCCGCCGAGCAGCTGGAGGTGCGCATTGAGGGCCTGGCGCTGCCGATCGATCTGGCCGAACTCGAGGCCTGGAGCCGCGACCCCGGCCGCAGCAGCGGTGAGCTGGCCGGCTGGCTCAGCCTGCTGGATGCCCGCGGCCGGGCCCAGCTGTTGCGGGTGCTGCGGGCCCCCCTGGTGACGGATCGCTCCTTCACCCAGCAGTTTCTGGCCAGCTGGGCCGGCCAGCGGGTGCTCGATGAGCTCGACGACCTGATCAGCACCGAGGAGGGGGAAGCCGGGCCGCTGCTGCACCAGACCCTCACGGGCCTGTTGCGGCAGCAGCGGCAGGTCACCACCATCGAACTGCTGCGGGCGCTGCCCAGCCGCCGTCTGATCCTCAAGCTGGATGGGGGGGTGCAGCTGGCGGGCCAGTGGCGGCAGCAGCTGCTGGAGCAGGGCCAGGCGCTGCGGGCCCTGCGGGCGCTGCCCCTGCCGGAGTTGGCCGCACCGCCTCCGCCGCCGGAGCTGCGCGGTGCGGCGCCGGTGCAGCCGTTCAGCCTGGTGGTGCCCCACCGGCGCGAACCGCTGCCCCTGCGGCTCAGGCCCGGGGTGGCGCCCACCTGGGTGCTGCTATCGCCGGGGTTGGGGGGCAGCAGCGCCCAGCTGGATTGGTTGGCCGCCGGGCTGCAGCGCCGCGGTTGGTCGGTGGTGCTGGTGGACCACCCCGGCAGCGATGAGTTGGCGGTGCGGGAGCTGTTGGAGGGCCGCCGGCCCCCGCCGGGGGCGGAAACCCTCAGCGACCGCGTGCTCGACCTGCAGGCGGTGGTTCAGGCCGTGGCCCAGGGGCCCCTGCCGCCCCTGGGCCAGCGGGTGGTGTTGATGGGCCATTCCCTGGGGGCGGTGAGTGCCCTGCTGGCCGCTGGCCTGCGGCCGGAGCCGGGGCTGCAGGCCCGCTGCCGGCGAGCCCTGAAGGGGATTCCGCTCACCAACCTCTCCCAGCTGCTGCAATGCCAGCTCACGGAGGTGCCGCTGCCGCCCCCCCGCCCCCTGGCCCAGCCCCTGGCGGCGGTGGTGAGCCTGCATGGCTTCGGCAGCCTGCTGTGGCCCCAGCGGGGGCTCCGCCCCCTCAGGGCGCCGGTGCTGCTGGTGGGCGGCAGCCTCGATCTGATCACGCCCCCCCTGGAGGAACAGCTGGCGTTGTTTATGCCCGAGGCCCGGCGCCAGAGCCGCCTGGTGGTGCTGGATGGCGGCAGCCATTTTTCGCCGTTGCGGATCGCCAGCGGCCGCGAGGCCCTGTTTCGCCTTGGGGACGATCTGGTGGGGGTGGACCCCCAGCGGGTGCAGGCCCTCACCCTCGCCTTGAGCACCGCCTTTTTGGAGCGCCTGGCCAGCGGCCTGCCGCCCCAGCGGATGCGGCTGCAGGGGGTGGAGGCCAGCGTGCTGGATGCCGCCTGGGCCCAGCGCTGGTGGGACAGCCTCAGGCGCTGAGCCGCCTCAGAAGCTGAGCCGTGGATCCAGCAGCGCCACCAGCAGATCCACCGCCACGCTCACCGCCACCACCAGGCCCGCCACCACCACCACAATCCCCTGCACCACCGGGTAATCCCGCTGGCTGATGGCCTCCTGCAGCCGAAAGGCCACCCCGGGCCAGGAGTAGGTGACTTCAATCAACAGCGCCCCACCGATCAGCGACGCCACGGTGATGCCCGTGATTGTGAGCACCGGCAGCAGGGCATTGGGCAGGGCATGGCGCAGCACCACCCGCCGCTCGCTGAGGCCGCGGCTGCGGGCCGCCTCCACGTAGTCGGAATCGAGGGCACGCCGCAGGTTGAGCCGCAGGGCGTTGGCGAACACGCCGCTGAGCAGCAGCCCGAGGGTGCCGGCGGGCAGCACCAGATGGCGCAGGGCGCCCGCGAGCAGCTCCCACTGCCCGTTCTGCAACCCCTGCTGCAGCCCGACCAGCAGGTAAAAGCCCCCCTGGGGCGGCGGCAGCACCGTGGGCGGCAACCGGCCCCCCACCGGCAACCAGCCCAGCCACACGGCAAACAGCAGCTGCACCATCATCGCGGCCCAGAACGGCGGCAGGGCATAGGTGCCGATGCCGTACAGGCGGCCGGCCAGGTCGAGCCGCCCCTCCGGCCGCGCCACCCCGCTGAAGCCCACCGCCAGCCCCACCAGGGCCGCCAGCAGCAGGGCCACCAGCCCCAGCTCCAGGCTGGCGGGCAGGCTGGCGGCGATGGTGGCGCGCACCGGTTCCTGGTTGGTGAGCGACTCCCCGAGGTCGCCCCGCAGCAGCTGGGCCAGGAAGTGGCCGTATTGCTGCCACAGGGGTTGGTCGAGCCCCAGCTGGCTGCGCAGGGCCGCCCGCGCGGCGGCGGGGGCACGGCTGCCCAGCAACGCGTCGATCGGGTCGCCGGGGGCCACCCGCAGCAGCAGAAACACCAGGCTGGCGATCAGCCACAGCATCACCGGCGCCAGGGCCAGCCGGGCCAGCAGGTAGCGCAGCAGGCGGCGGCCCCGGCTCATGGCTGCGGGCTCCGCTGTAGGGCCTGCAGCAGCAGGCGCCCTGAGCCATCAAATTGCGGTGCCTTGAGGCGGCGCTGCGCCCAGGCCCGCGGGGCCACCAGCCACACCGGCAGGTAGGGGTTGGCGGCGGCGGTGCGCCGTTGGATGCGCCGCAGCAGCTGCCGGCGGGCTTCGCCGCTGAGGCTGGCGCTGCGGCTCAGCTCCTGCTGCAGGCCAGGGGCCGCCCAGAAGCTTCCACTGGCGGCGCTGGCCCCCTTGAGGCAGCGCGACCCGCGCTGCCGGTCGCAGCCCAACAGCGGCACCAGGTAGTTGTCGGCATCGGGGAAGTCGCCCATCCACTCCAGCAGGATCAGCGGGAACGTGCCATCCCCCAGTTGCCGGTAGGCGGTGGTGGCCTCCATGCCCGTCACCTCCAGCTGCACGCAGTCCCCCAGGTCGCGGCGCAGCTGCTCCTGCCAGGTGAGGGCAAACAGCCGGTCGGCGGGGATGTTGGAGCGGAAGGTGAGCGGCAGCTGCAGCCGCCGCCCCTGGCAGTAGCCCGCCTGGCGGTAGAGGCGGCGCGCCGCAGTGGGGTTGTAGTCCGGCCAGGCGCCGGGGTCGGCCCCCGGCAGGTTGGGGGGCACCAGATTGCGCAGGGGCGGGCGTTGTTGCAGGGTCACCCGCTGGCTGATGGTGCGGCGATCGAGGCTGAGGGCCACGGCCTGGCGCAGGCGCGGATCGGCCAGGGGCGGCTGGTCGGTGAGCAGGGTGAGGTAGCCGATCTCCAGGGCGGGGCCGCTGCCGGCCCGCAGCTGCCCCCGCTTTGCCCGGCGTTGCAGCTCCGCCTGCTGATCGATCTCCAGGCTGGTGGAGAGCAGCACATCCACCTCGCCGCTGCTCAAGGCTCCGAACAGGGCGGTGGAGTTGCTGAGGCCCACCAGGTCGATGCCGCCGTTGCTGGGGCGGGGGCCCCAATAGCCGGCGAAGGGCTCCAGCCGTTGCTTCTGGGGATTGAAGAAGGTGAGGCGGTAGGGGCCGGTGCCCACGAAGCGCTCGTTGAGGAAGCGGCGGCGGTGCTGCCGGTAGGCCTGGGGCGACACCGGTGTGAGGTTGATGGCGCTGAGCAGCTGCGCCAGCGGGCTGTAGGGCCGCTTGAGGGTGAGTTCCAGCGTGTGGCGGTCCACCGCCCGCACGGCGGCCACCCGATCCCCCAGCAGGTAGCTGAGCTTGCCGATGGCCAGAAACCGCTCCAGGCTGAAGGCCATGGCGGCGGCATCGAAGGCGGTGCCGTCGTGGAAGCGCACACCACGGCGCAGCTCCACCCGGGCGCGGCGGCCGTCGGCGCTGAGCTGCGGCCAGCCCACCGCCAGGCTGGGGTGCAGCTTGCCCTGGGCATCGATGCGGTAGAGCGTGTCGCCGATGCCGCTCAACACCTGCAGCGCGCCCACGCTGTAGGCCGCGGCGGGATCAATGCTGTCGAGCCGGTTTTTGCTGGCCACCACCAGGCGCTGCTCGGGGTGGGTGGGCAGGCAGCCGGTGAGGGGAGTGAGCAGCGCCCCCACGCCCAGCAGGAGGAGGAGAGGGGCCCAGCGGTTGCGATCGGTGGGCAGCCGCGTCAAGGGCCAGGGCTCAGGGGCGTGGCGCCATTCAAGGGCGGTGGGGCCGGCTGGCGCGCACCTGCTGCAGGGAAATTTCAAACACCTCGGAGCCCTGGCGGGAGAGGGGCCAACGCCGCAACCAGCAGCGGTCATGGCTGTCGTCGACGCTGATCACCTGGTAGGTGTGCTCGTCGCTGGCGAGGGTGACGCAGTCACCCTGGTGGAACGTCATGGGTGGGGAAGCCAAAGGGGAAGCCAAACGGGAGGGGAGAACAACCAAGTCGCGATGAACCAAGGTTTCCGCGGCACCGGCGGTTGAAGGGTTCGCTGTGATACAGCCCCGCGCTTGCGTCAGCGGATTCGCACGTGGGTCCAATCTGCCTCAGCGCCGGATCAGAGCGTGCGCAGGCAGGCGGCAACAGCCTTCACGTTGGGCAAAGCTTCGATGGCGGCGAGGGCGCGGCGGAAGTTGGCCTCCTGCACCTCGTGGGTGATCACCACGATTTCGGCATCCGCCGCATCGCCGCTGGTTTCGAACTGCACGATCGAGCGGATCGACACCCCCTGATCCCCGAAGCAGGTGCCGATGCGCCCGATCACCCCGGCCTGGTCGCCGGTCTGCAGGCGCAGGTAGTTGCGGTGCAGGGTGAGGCCGGGGTCCACCAGGCGGCAGGGGCGCCACTGGCCCGCCGCCAGCAGCGGATCGAGGCCGCCGGCGGCGCCGGTGGCTTCGCGGATGCCGGCGATGTTGAGGATGTCCGCCACCACTGCGGAGGCGGTGGGGCCCGCCCCAGCGCCCGGCCCGTAGAACATCACCCGGCCCACGGGGTCCCCCTCCACCAGGATGGCGTTGTTCACCCCGTGCACCCCCGCCAGGGGATGGTCCTTGGGCAGCAGGGTGGGGTTGACCCGCACATCCAGCTGCACGGTGCCGTCGGGGTCGGTGCCGAGGAACTGGGCCGTGGCCACCAGCTTCACCACGTAGCCCAGCTGGGCGGCGTAGTTCACATCGCGGGCATCAAGCCGGTCGATGCCTTCGGTGGGGATGGCGCTGCGCGCGATGGCCCCGCCGTAGGCCAGGCCCGAGAGGATGGCGATCTTGTCGGCGGCGTCGCCCCCCTGCACATCGGCGGCGGGGTCGGCCTCGGCGTAGCCCAGCCGCTGGGCATCCGCCAGCACCGCCCCGTAGGCCGCCCCCTCATCCGCCATGCGGCTGAGGATGTAGTTGGTGGTGCCGTTGATGATGCCGCTCACCCGCAGGATGCGGTTGCCGCCGAGCGATTGCTTCAGCGGCTCGATGATCGGGATGCCGCCGCCCACGGCCGCTTCGATCAGCACGTAGACCCCCCGCTCGGCGGCGGCCGCGGCGATCTCTTCGCCGTAGCGGGCGATCACCGCCTTGTTGGCGGTCACCACCGCCTTGCCGGCGGCGATGGCGCGCAGGATCAGGCTGCGGGCCGGCTCCAGGCCGCCCATCACCTCCACCACGATGTCCACGGCCGGATCGTCCACCACCGCCTCCGGGCTGGTGCAGACCACCTCGGCGGGCAGGTCCACCGGGCGGGGGCGGTTCAGATCCCGCACGGCCACCCGTTGGAGCGCCAGCTGGCCCACCAGCGGATGGCGCCCCTCGGGGTTGAGCAGGATCTCGGCCACGCCCGCTCCCACCGTGCCGAGCCCGAGCAAGCCGATGCCGATGGTCATGCCGCCGTGACGCCGTAAACGGGGATCCTAGAAATCGGCCAGGGCCTTGGCCTGGGCCTGCATCAAGCGCAGGATGTTGAGGAAGCCGTTGGCCCGTGAGGGGGTCAGGCTGGCCTGCAGGCCCGTCTCCGCCAGCACGCTGGCGTCGATGGCGGCGGCGGTGGCCGGATCGAGCCCCTCCAACCCCTCGATCAGCAGGGCCAGCAGCCCCTTGGTGATGGCGGCGTCGGAATCCCCCTGCCAGTGCAGCTTGCCGTCCACCAGTTGGCCCACCACATACACCTGCGACACGCAGCCCTTGACCTTGAAGGCGTCGGTGCGGAATGCCTCCGGCAACGGCTGCAGTTTCTTCGCCAGCCACAGCACGTACTCGTAGCGCCGTTTGGGGTCGGCGGTGCTTTTCAGGCGTTCAACGATTTGATCGAGCTTCTGGCTGCCGGAGGCCATCAATGGGGGCGGCGGATGCGCTGGAGT
>RHBP01000161.1 GCA_010030955.1 Synechococcaceae bacterium WBB_10_009
AGGTCGACGCCCCACTCCTTCCAGGGCAGGTTGGCCGGGTTGCGGTCGTAGAAGGTTTTGATCGTCTTGCCGTTGATGACGATCGTGTCCTCGGTGGTGGTCACCTCTGCATTGCGCAGGGGGCCCAGCATCGAGTCGTACTTGAGCAGGTGGGCGTTGGTGTTGGTGTCGCCGGAGCCGTTGATGCCCACCACCTCGATGCCGGTGTTGGCACCGCGGCTCAGCCAGCAGCGCATGAAGTTGCGACCGATGCGGCCGAATCCGTTGATCGCAACCTTCAAGGTCATGGCAAAACGCAGCCGAGGCCGCTAGCAAGGGGGATTTGGCCGCCGATCATACCGAGATCCCCGGCAGTCCCCAGATGGGCACAACGGGCCCGGGGAGACAAGGCGAGGTTCTCGGCTTAGCGTCGCCGCAGGCTTGGACACGCCCTTGGGTCAGCAGCTCGATCGCCACCAACCCGTGCACTTCATCGGCGTCGGTGGGATCGGAATGTCGGCCATCGCTGGGATCCTGGCGGACCGGGGCTACGCGGTGAGCGGCTCCGACCCCCGTGACAACGCCGTGCTGCAGGACCTGCGCAGCCGGGGGGTGCGGGTGTTCCGCGAACAGAGCGCCGCCACCATCAACGCCATCCGCAGCGGCACCTCGCGCGCCCCCCTGGTGGTGGTGAGCTCGGCGGTGCCCGCCCACAACCTGGAACTGGAGGAGGCCCGGCGGGCCGGGCTGCAGGTGTTGCACCGCTCCGACGTGCTGGCTTCCCTGATCGCCGACCAACGCAGCGTGGCCGTGGCCGGCAGCCATGGCAAAACCACCACCAGCACCCTGATCGCCACCCTGCTGCACGCCACCAACCACGACCCCACCGCCGTGATCGGCGGGGTGGTGCCCGCCTTCGGCAGCAACGGCCGCAACGGCCAGGGGGCCCTGCTGGTGGCCGAGGCCGATGAGTCCGACGGCACCTTGGTGAAATTCCAGGCCTGGTTGGGGGTGATCACCAACCTGGAGCTCGACCACACCGACCACTACCCCGACCTGGCGGCCCTGATTGCCACCCTGCAACGGTTCGGGCGGGGCTGCCAGCAGCTGCTGGCCAACCGCGACTGCCCGATCCTCAGCGAACAATTCGAAGCAAGCCACTGGTGGTCGATCCGCGACCCCGATGGCGTGGCCTTCGCCGCCCTGCCGGAGCAGCTGCACGGCGATGGCACCGAAGCCAGCTTCTACGAAAACGGCACCTGCGTCGGCCGCTTCCGCCTGCCCCTGCCCGGGCTGCACAACCTCAGCAACGCCGTGGCCGCCATGGCCGTGTGCCGGCTGCATGGCGTGTCGTTCGCGGAATTGCGCCGGGCCGTGGAGGGGCTGCAGGCCCCGGGGCGCCGCTTCGACTACCGCGGCACCTGGCACGGCCGCCAGGTGGTGGACGACTACGCCCACCACCCCAGCGAAGTGGAGGCCACCCTGGCCACCGCGCGCCTGATGGTGAACAGCGGCCGCAGCACCCTCCCCGAGACCCCCCAGCGGCTGCTGGCGATCTTCCAACCGCACCGCTACAGCCGCACGGCGGAATTCCTCGACGCCTTTGCCCAGGCCCTCAGCCAGGCCGATGCGGTGATCCTGGCCCCCCTCTACGCCGCCGGCGAAGCGCCCATCCCCGGCATCTCCAGCGCCGCCCTGGCGGCGGCGATCGGGCGCCTCAAACCGGAGCTGCCGGTGGCGGTCACCACCAGCCTCGATGAGCTCACCGAGGCGGTGGCCAACAACAGCCGCGCCGGCGATCTGGTGCTGGCCATGGGGGCCGGCGATGTGAATGGCCTCTGGGGCCGCCTGCAGCAACGGCAGGAGCCCGCCGCCGCCATGCCCCTGGCGGCCTGAGCGCGTGGGGGCCGCCCATCCGCTGGGTCTGCGCCGGGCCGTGGCCCTGGCGGACTACACCACCTGGCGGGTGGGGGGCGAAGCCCAATGGTTTGCCGAGCCGGAAAGCCGCGCCCAACTGCAGGCCCTGCTGGCCTGGGCAACAGAGCAACAACTGCCCTGGGGGGTGATCGGCGCCGGCTCCAACCTGCTGATCAGCGACCGGGGCCTGGCTGGTCTCACCCTGTGCAACCGGCGGCTGCAGGGGGTCGAGCTGGAGGCCAGCACTGGGCTGATCGAGGCGGAGGCGGGTGAACCGATCCCCTCCCTGGCGCGGCGGGCCGCCCGGGCCGGCCTGGCGGGGCTGGAATGGGCCGTGGGCATTCCCGGCACCGTTGGCGGTGCCGCCGTGATGAACGCCGGGGCCCAGGGGGGCTGCACGGCGGAGGTGCTGCAGAGCGTCACCGTGGTGGATCCCCAGCGACCGGATGCCCCCTTTGAGCTCTCAGCTCCCCAACTCGACTTCGACTACCGCCACAGCCGCCTGCAGCAGGAGCCCCTGGTGGTGCTGGCGGCCCGGTTCCAGCTGCAGCCCGGCCACGACCCGGCGGCCGTGGGCCAGCGCACCAGCGCCAACCTGCACAGCCGCACCAGCACCCAGCCCTACCAGCAGCCCAGCTGCGGCAGCGTGTTTCGCAACCCCGAACCGCAGAAAGCGGGCCAGCTGATCGAGGCCCTGGGGCTCAAGGGGCTGCGGGTGGGGGGCGCGGAGGTGTCGCCGATCCACGCCAATTTCATCGTCAACACCGGTGGGGCCACCGCCGCCGACATCGACCAGCTGATCGCCCAGGTGCAGCAGCGGGTGCAGGCGGCCCATGGCATCGCCCTGCACCCGGAGGTGAAACGGCTGGGGCCGTTCGAGGGCATCGCCCTGGCGGCCTGAGGCACCACGTAGCCTGCCGCCAGCTCAGCGTGCCCGCCCATGGCCGGATTCGGACTGCCCAACTTCGGCCAGCTCACCGAAGCCTTCAAGAAGGCCCAGCAGATCCAGCAGGACGCCGCCAAGCTCCAGGAGGAGCTCGACGCCATGGAGCTGGAGGGCCAGAGCGGCTGCGGCCGCGCCAGCGTGTGGCTCTCGGGCAACCAGCAACCGCTGCGGGTGCGCCTGGCGCCGGAGCTGCTGGCGGATGGGGCCGCCGCCACGGAAGCCGCCACCCTCGAGGCGCTCAAGGCCGCCTACGAGACCTCCACCGGCACGATGAAGCAACGCATGGAGGAGCTCACCGGCGGGCTCAACCTCAACCTGCCGGGCCTGGGCTGAGGGGCTCGCCCTCATCCGAGGAAGGATCACCCTGGCGCCGCCGCCGCCGGGAGGGCTGCCGCAGCCGTTGATCCAACTGCTGGGGCCCCTCGCGCCGGCTGCGCCCCGGCTCCCGCTCGGCCTGGGCCTGGGCCGCCTCCAAGCAGGCCAGATACAGCCCGTTGCGGTCCCAGTCGGAGCCCACGGCGCAGCCGGGGTCGCCGCGGTGCAGGCAATTGCTGAAGCGGCAGCTGTGGCCGTCGAGCCGCCGGCGCACCTCCGGAAACAGGGGCCCCAGATCCTGGGGGTCCGCCGGCAGGTCGGGGCGGTTGAAGCCGGGGGTGTCCGCCAGCAGGGCGCCCGGGGCCAGCGGGTAGAGCTCCACGTGGCGGGTGGTGTGGCGGCCCCGCTGCAGCCGGCCGGACACGGCGCTCACCCGCAGCGCCAATTGGGGCAGCAGGGCATTGATCAAGCTGCTTTTGCCCACCCCTGAGGG
>RHBP01000162.1 GCA_010030955.1 Synechococcaceae bacterium WBB_10_009
AGGTTTAGGGGCTGATCAACCCCTGGACGCAGTGCGCAAGGCCGTCATCGCAGGCAACTGGAAGATGCACATGACCTGCGCCGAAGCGCAGGCCTTTGCCGACGCCTTCAAGCCCCTGGTGGCCAACCTGCCCGCCGGCCGCAGCGTGGTGCTGGCGCCGCCGTTCACCGCCATTGCCACCCTCAGCGCCGCCCTGGATGCGCATCTTGGCCTCGCCGCCGGTGCCCACCAGCGCTTGCCATTTGAGGAATTGATCCAAACGGATCGGCTCGGCGGCGGCCGGACGCTCCAAAACAGCGCTGATAGCTTGCCCCGATGCTCGCACCCCCCTCAGCCGGCTTCCGTCGCCTGCTGCCGCTGCTGAACCCCTACCGCCCGGCCCTGGTGGCGGGGGGGCTGTGCATGCTCGTGTTTGTGGCCTGTTGGCCGCTGCTGGCCTGGCTGGCGGGGCAGTTGATCCCGGCCATCGGCGCCGGCGATTTCGGCCGCGTGCTGCAGGTGATCAGCCTGGCCCTGGCGGTGTTCATGCTGCAGAAAGTGGCCCAGTTCGGCCAGGACACCCTGCTGGCGGGCCCGGCGCTACGGGTAAGCCAGGAGCTGCGCCGCGGCCTGTTTGCCCGGCTGCAACGGCTGGATTTCGGCGTGCTGGAGAAACTCTCCGCCGGCGACCTCACCTACCGGCTCACCGAAGACGCCGACCGCGTCGGTGAGGTGATCTACAAAACGATCCAGGACACCACCCCCTCGGCCCTGCAGCTGGTGGTGGTGTTCGGCTACATGGTGTGGCTCGACTGGAAGCTGTCGCTGGGCACCCTGCTGCTGGCGCCCCTGGTGGCGGTGCTGGTGAGCCTGTTCGGCGCCAAGGTGATGGGGGCCGCTGAGAAGAGCCAACAGCAGGTGAGCGAGCTGGCGGCGCTCCTGGGGGAGGCGATCGCCGGGCTGCCGCTGGTGCGGGCCTTCGCCGCTGAACCCTGGCTGCAGCAGCGCTTCGAAACCGAGATCGACCTGCACCGCCGCGCCCGCTACCGCACCCAGCGGCTGCTGGCCCTGCAATACCCGGTGGTGGGCTTCCTGGAGGCCGCCGGCATCCTGGCGGTGCTGCTGATGGGGGCCGCCCGCATCCAGAGCGGCGACCTCAACGGCCAGGGCTTCAGCAGCTACGTGGCGGCCCTGCTGATGCTGATCGACCCGATCAGCCACCTCACCACCAACTTCAACGAATTCCAGCAGGGCCAGGCCTCACTCAAGCGGCTGCGGCAGATCGAGCGCGAAGCGGTGGAGCCACCGGATCGGCCCCACGCCCAGGCCCTCGGGCCGGTGGCCGGTGAGCTGGCCCTCGAGCAGGTGAGCTTCGGCTACGAGCCGGGCCAACCGGTGCTGCGGGAGCTCAGCCTGCAGGTGAAACCGGGCCAGGTGGTGGCGCTGGTGGGCCCCTCCGGCGCCGGCAAGAGCAGTTTTCGCTGCTGCTGCGCTTCAACACCGCCCAGAGCGGCCGGGTGCTGCTGGATGGCCGCGACCTCGCCGACCTGCGGGCCAGCGAACTGCGCAAGGCCGTGGCCCTGGTGCCCCAGCAAAGCGCCGTGTTCTCCGGCACGGTGGCCGACGCCATCGCCTTCGGCCGCCCCGCCAGCCTCGAGCAAATCCGTGCGGCGGCGCGGCTGGCCAACGCCGATGGCTTCATCGAGGCCCTGCCGGAGGGCTACCAGGCGCGGGTGGAGGAGCGCGGCAGCAACTTCTCCGGCGGCCAGCTGCAGCGCCTGGCCATCGCCCGGGCGGTGCTCGGCGATCCGGCGGTGCTGCTGCTGGATGAGGCCACCAGCGCCCTCGATGCCGAATCGGAGCAGGCGGTGCAGCGGGGCCTGGACCAGGCCATGGCGGGCCGCACCGTGCTGGTGATCGCCCACCGGCTCTCCACCGTGCAGGAGGCCGATTCGATCGTGGTGCTCGAGCAGGGCCGCATCGTGGACCAGGGCAACCACGACCTGCTGATCAGCCGCCCGGGCCGCTACCGCGACCTCTGCGAGCGGCAGCTGATCCGCGGCGCCTGAAGCGCCCATAACCTGGGGACACGACCGTTCGGGCCATGAGCGAGCCGCCCTCCCCCACACCGCCGCAGTGGGAATACCGGGTGATCCACATCAATGTGGACAACAGCACCCCGCCCAAACCGCCCGACCCGCAGGTGGCCAGCCAGAAGCTCGGCGGCACCCTGAGCCCGGAATTCATCAGCCGTGAATTTCCGCAGCAGTACGGCCCGGAGCAGCGGGCCCAGGCGGCACCGAAACACCCGGCGGAGCAGCTGCAGCACTTCCTCAACCTGCTGGGCAAGGAGGGCTGGGAGATGACCACCACCGCCCAGGTGGGGCAGCTGCTGATGTTCTTCTTCAAGCGGCCCCTGCCGCTGGCGCCACCCCAGGCGGCCGAGGCCCCCCAGAGCCCGTAGGCTGCCGCCGAAACGACCCCAACAGCCCCGCGACGCCGTGACCGACTCCGCCGCCCAGCAGCCCCCCGTGCTCACCTTCGAGGGCAAGCGCTACGACCTCAACGCCCTGCCCGACGACCTCAAGGAGCTGGTGCGCGGCATGCAGGTGGCCGATGCCCAGCTGCGCATGCACGAGGACACCCTCAAGGTGCTGGCGGTGGGCCGTCAATCGATGGCGATGCAGCTCAACGAGCGGCTCAAGGAGATCACCCCCCTGCCCGACTGAAACGGCTGGGGCCGGCGAGCCGGCCTAAACCGGCAGGCCCTTCTCGTTGAAGATCCCCTCGAACAGCACCGAGCTCAGGTAGCGCTCGCCCGAATCCGGCAGCACCACCACGATCGTCTTGCCCGCCTGCTCCGGCTCGCGGGCCAGCCGCAGGGCCGCCACCGCCGCCGCGCCACAGCTGATGCCCGCCAGGATCCCCTCCTCGCGGGCCAGGCGCCGGGCCATGGCCACCGCCTCCTCGTCGCTCACCTGCTCCACCCGGTCCACCATCGCCAGGTCGAGGTTGCCCGGCACGAAGCCCGCACCGATGCCCTGGATCTTGTGGGGGCCGGGCTGCACCGCCTGGCCGCTGCGGGTCTTGGCTGATCACCGGGCTGTTGGTGGGCTCCACCGCCACGCTCAGCAGCGGTTTGCCCAACGTGCTCTTGATGTAGCGGCTGACGCCGGTGATCGTGCCGCCGGTGCCCACCCCGCCCACGAACACATCCACCTGGCCGTCGGTGTCCTCCCAGATCTCCGGGCCGGTGGTGTCGTGGTGGATCTGGGGGTTGGCCGGATTCACAAACTGCTGCAGCAGCACGTAGCGCTCCGGATCGCTGGCGGCGATCTCCTTGGCGCGGTTCACGGCGCCGGTCATGCCCAGGCGGCCCTCGGTGAGCTCCAGGTGCGCCCCGAAGGCCGTGAGCAGCTTGCGCCGCTCCAGGCTCATCGTTTCCGGCATGGTGAGCGTGAGCCGGATGCCTTTGCTGGCGGCCACAAACGCCAGGGCGATGCCGGTGTTGCCACTGGTGGGCTCGATCAGCTCCTTGCCCGGCCCCAGCAGCCCATCGCGCTCCGCCGCCGCCACCATCGCCGCACCGATGCGGCACTTCACCGAATAGGCGGGGTTGCGGCCCTCGATCTTGGCCAGCACCCGGGCGCCG
>RHBP01000163.1 GCA_010030955.1 Synechococcaceae bacterium WBB_10_009
GCAGGGCCTCCAGGGCCGCCGGCACCAGCGTCGTGGGGCAGCCGAAGGCGTCGAGGTCCACCAGGCCAAAGCGCCGCTCCTCCAGCAGGCACCCCGCCAGCAACTTCTGGGCGCTGAGGGCCGTGGCCTCCACGCGGCAGCCCGCCTGGGCCAGGGGGGCCAGGTTGGCCTGCAGCAGCGGCAGGCGATCGCCGTCGCCGTCGTTGACCCACACGCCGTGGGCACCGGCCTCCAGCCCATAGCGCAAGCCGCGGATGCCGCAGCCGGCCATCAGGTCCAACACCTCCAGCGGCTGGGGAAGGGTGCGGGCCAGCAGCACCCCCAGGTCGCGGGAGGGCCGCGATTGGGGCCGGAAGAAGCCGCCGCCGAGCTGCAGCTGGGCCTGGCCTTCGCAATAGTGAAGGTCCGGCGACCGGTTCTCTCCGGCACCGCCCTGCGATTGCGTTGCCGTGTCGGCCACCCTCCAGCCCCTGCCCCTGTCCGATCCCCAGCCTGACGCCGCGGGGGCCCAGTGGGGTGCGCACAGCAGCTGGCACTGGCAGGGGCACCACTGCCATTGGCGGGTGCTCGGCTGCCGCGATCAACCGGCCCTGGTGCTGCTGCACGGCTTCGGTGCCGCCAGCGGCCATTGGCGCCACAACGCCGCCGCGCTGGCGGAGGCGGGTTGGTGCGTGTATGCCATCGACCTGGTGGGCTTCGGGGCCTCCAGCCAACCGGCCCACCGCCGCCACCGCCCGCTCGACAACCGCCTCTGGGCACGGCAGGTGCAGGGGTTTTTGGAGCAGGTGGTGCAGGGACCCGCGGTGCTGGTGGGCAACTCCCTGGGCAGCCTGGTGGCCGTCACCTGCGCCGTGTTTTTTCCGGGGTGGGTGCAGGCGGTGGTGGCGGCCCCCCTGCCCGACCCCACGCTGCTGATGCCCATGGGGCGGCGGCGGCGGCCCTGGCGGCGGCGGCTGCAGCGGCGGCTGGTGGTGGTGCTCTGCCGGCTGCTGCCGCTGGAGCTGTTGGTGCCGCTGATCGCCCGCACCCCACTGCTGGACCTGGGCCTGCGCAGCGCCTACAGCAGCCCGGCCCCGCTCGACCGGGAACTGCGGCGGCTGGTGGCGAAGCCGGCCCTGCGCCCCCAGGCCCCCCAGGCCCTGCGGGCGATGAGCATCGGCATGGCCCTGCGCCCGCGGGCGGCCACGGCGGCGCCGCTGCTGCAGCGCATGCGCCAGCCGCTGTTGGTGCTGTGGGGCAGCCAGGATCGGCTCGTGCCCGTGGCCATCAGCCAACGGCTGGGGCAGCACAAGCCCGACCTCGAACTGCAGCTGCTGCCCCAGCTGGGCCATTGCCCCCACGATGAACGGCCGGGGCTGTTCAACCGGGCGCTGCTGCAGTGGCTGCAGCGCCAAGCCAGCGCGTAACTTGGGGTTTCGCCGGCCGCGCACGCAACCCTGGGCATGAAGCACACCCTTTCGGTGCTGGTGGAGGACGAATCCGGAGTGCTCAGCCGCATTGCGGGGCTGTTCGCCCGCCGCGGTTTCAACATCGAAAGCCTGGCGGTGGGGCCTGCGGAGCAAAGCGGCGTCTCCCGGCTCACGATGGTGGTGGAGGGCGACGACCGCACCCTCGAGCAGATGAGCAAGCAGCTCAACAAGCTGATCAACGTGCTGGAGGTCAACGACCTCACCCGCATCCCTGCGGTGGAGCGGGAGTTGATGCTGTTGAAGGTGGCGGCCCCGCCGGACAACCGCGCCGCCATCCTGGATCTGGTGCAGGTGTTCCGCGCCAAGGTGGTGGACGTGGCCGATCAGGCCCTGACCATCGAGGTGGTGGGTGACCCCGGCAAGCTCGTGGCGATCGAGAACGTGCTCGCCGCCTACGGCATCCTCGAAATCGCCCGCACCGGCCACATCTCCCTGGAGCGGGCCTCCGGGGTGAACACCGCCTATTTGAAGGTCACCAGCCTCGACAAGCGGGTGCCCGCCTAGTTGCTGACGCGCAGCGCCTACTTGGCGTCGCGCACCAACGTGCCCCCCTGCAACACGGTGGCGCTGATCAGCTTGTCGCCCTGGCTGATGCGGTCGACCACATCCATGCCCTTGGTGACCCGGCCAAACACGGCGTAGCGGCCATCGAGTTCCGGCAGGGCCTTGAGGGCGATGTAGAACTGCGCGCTGGCGGAATTGGGCTCGGCGGAGCGGGCCATGGCCACCGCCCCGCGCTGGTGCTGCAGCCGCAGGCGGGCCTGCTGCCCCGGCCCCGTGAGCACCTCCCCGTAGCGGGGGGCGCTGTCGCCGCTGAGGAACAGCTCCAGGGGAATCAGCCGCGGCTGGCCGTTGCCGGGATCCACGTAGCTGCCGGTGCCCAGCAGGTCCACGGGGGTGTTGGGGTTGGCGCTCTGGGGATCACCCCCCTGCACCACAAAGGGAATGGGTTCGCGCACCACCCGGTGGAACAGGGTGCCGTTGTAGACGCCGCGGCGCACCAGATCCACGAAATTGCCGGCGGTGAGTGGGGCCGCCGCGCCATCGAGGCTGAGCTCCACCGTGCCCTTGCTGGTTTTGAGCTCCACCACGGCGGTGCCCTGCAGGCAAGGCACACCGGCCGTGCCGCAGCCCACGGCGGCGCTGGAGCCCGTGGCGGCACAGGCCACCGGGCCCAGGGGGCTGAGCAACAACAGCAGCACCAGCAGCAGCGAGCGCCAGGGCATGGGGTTGGGGGTAGGCCGGGCCGCCATCAGACCCCCTCCAGGGGGACGCCCAGGAAGCGGGCCAGCTCGGCGCCGCCCCGCTCCAGGTCGGCCAGGGGCATGGGCTCGCCCACGCGGGTGAGGGGCAGGTCGCGGCGGCCCTGGATGCGCAGCGCCAGGCGGCGGCGGGGGTTGAGGCCATCGCGCACGTCCACCTTCACCGCCTGGATGTCCTTGAGGGGGGTGGTGACGCTGATCAACTGGCGAAAGCCGCGGCGGGTCACCGTGAGGGTGCCGTCGCCCTTGTCGAAACGGTTGGCACCGGCGCCCACATCAAGGGCAATGACGGCCCAGAGATAGGTGGCCAGCAGCGCCGCTGCAATGCCGTAAAGGCCCATCACCAACCCCTGGGGCACAAAGCTCAGGGCGGCGGGGTGGCCGATGGGCAGCAGGTCGCTGCCGGTGTAGCTCGAGGCGCTGGTGAGCAGGAACCCCAGGCCACCGGTGGTCACGACGGCCGCCACCAGCACATTGGAGAGCCGGCGGGAGCCCAGCACCGGCTGCTCCAGCAACGGGCTGGATGCGCTTGCGGAGGCGGTGCGGGCGGTTGGCGCCGAGGCCATGGGGGCGGGTAACCGTGGGTCCGCCATCTTGGCGCGGCCACCCCCGCCCGCGGGCAGGGCGTTGGTCGTGCTCCCCAAAAACGCAATGGTGACGGGCCGTGTCAGCCCGTCAAAACCGCCCTCGCGGCGCCGGGCAACGTTGTTACCATCGCCCGGTAACCCACAGCACGCGGGTTTCCCGCACCGCTCATTTCCCACCCATGACGATCGCTGTAGGGCGCGCGCCGCAGCGGGGATGGTTCGACATCCTCGATGACTGGCTCAAGCGCGACCGCTTCGTTTTTGTCGGGTGGTCGGG
>RHBP01000164.1 GCA_010030955.1 Synechococcaceae bacterium WBB_10_009
GCCGATGCCGGTGGCCAGCGCGGCAAGTTGATGGCTGAAACCTATCGGCGTTACCGCCGTGCCTTGGCGGCCAACAACGCCCTCGATTTCGATGATCTGCTGCTGCTACCCGTGCAGCTGCTGCGTCAGAACGAGCAGGTGCGTGGTTATTGGCACCGGCGCTTTCGCCATGTGCTGGTGGATGAATACCAAGACACCAACCGCACCCAGTACGAGCTGCTGAAGCTGCTGGTGACCGACGGCCACGACCCGGCCGCCTTTGAGGCCTGGCAGGGGCGTTCGGTGTTTGTGGTGGGCGACGCCGACCAGAGCATCTACAGCTTCCGGGCCGCCGATTTCACGATCTTGATGGGCTTTCAGGAGGATTTCGGCGACGGCGTGGCCGATGGGGCCACCCGCACGATGGTGAAGCTCGAGGAGAACTACCGCTCCACCGCCACGATCCTGCAAGCCGCCAATGCGCTGATCGCCAACAACCGCGAGCGGATCGACAAGGTGCTCAAGCCCACCCGCGGCGAGGGCGAATTGCTCACCCTCACCCGCTGCGACGATGAGATCGCCGAAGCCGAGGCGGTGGTGCACCGCATGCGCACCCTCGAGGCGGCCCACCCGGAGCTGAGCTGGGGCCAGATGGCGGTGCTGTACCGCACCAATGCCCAATCGCGGGCCATGGAGGAATCGCTGGTGCGCTGGGGCATTCCCTACGTGGTGGTGGGGGGCCTGCGCTTCTACGACCGCCGCGAGATCAAGGATGTGCTCGCCTACCTGCGGTTGCTGATCAACCCAGCCGATTCGGTGAGCCTGCTGCGGGTGCTCAACGTGCCCAAGCGGGGTATCGGCAAAACCACGATCGAGCGGCTCAGCGATGCCGCCAACCAGCTCGGCATTCCCCTCTGGGAGGTGGTGAGCGACCCGGAGGCCGTGCGGTCTTTGGGGGGGCGTTCCGCCAAAGGGCTGCTGCAGTTTTGTGAGTTGATCAACGGCCTGCAGGCCCGTGCATCCGAGGCGGCCCCCTCGGAGCTGGTGCAGCTGGTGATCGAGCGCAGCGGCTACTTAGCCGAGCTGATTGCCGCCGGCACCGATGAGGCGGAAGACCGCCGCCGCAACCTCAATGAGCTGGTGAATGCGGCCTTGCAATACCAGGAGGAAAACGAAGAGGGCTCCCTCGACGACTTTCTCGCCTCAGCGGCCCTGGCCAGCGATGCTGATAGCAAGGACACGGAGCAAAACCGGGTGACCCTGATGACGCTCCACGCCAGCAAGGGCCTGGAGTTTCCAGTGGTGTTCCTGGTGGGGATGGAGCAGGGGCTGTTCCCCAGCTACCGCTCCCTGGAGGATCCGGCGGCCATGGAGGAGGAGCGGCGTCTTTGCTATGTGGGAATCACGCGCGCCAAGGAGCGGTTGTTCCTGTCCCATGCCAGTGAGCGGCGGCTCTGGGGCGGGATGCGGGAGCCGGCAGTGCCGTCGCTTTTCCTGTCCGAGCTGCCGGAGGAGCTGATCCAGGGGGATGTGCCCCGCAGCGGTGGCGCGGCCATTCGCCGCGAGAATCGGTTGGAGCGGCTCACCAGGGTGGATCGCCCCTCCGCCAGCGAGGCCGCCCAGCCCGCCAATGCCGTGCGGCGCCGCGGCACCTCGAAGACCTGGGCGGTGGGCGATCGCCTGCTGCACAGCTCCTTTGGCGAGGGCCATGTGACCCACCTGTTCGGCAGCGGCGAGAAGATCTCGATTGCCGTGAAGTTCGAGGGGATGGGCCCCAAGATCCTGGATCCGCGCCTGGCGCCGATCGAACCGCTCTGAGGCCCAGCGCCGTGCAGATTCCCGACGTGCCCCCCCAGCTGCTGGCCGCCCTGGTGGAGGCCGCGGCGGGCCAGCGGCTGGCGCTGGTGGGGGGCGTGGTGCGGGATCTGCTGCTGCATCGCCACCACCAGGACCCATGGCGTGGCTTGCCCGATCTCGATCTGGTGGTGGAGGGCCGTGCCGCCGACCTGGTGGAGCGGTTGCAGGCGGCCTTGGCGCATCAAATCGGAAGGCCCGTGGCGATTCGGGAGCAGCACCATGGGCGCTACGGCACCGCCGAGCTGGAGCTGGCCTTGCCACCGGAGTGTGGCGGCACCTGGCTGATCGATCTGGCCTCAGCCCGGCAGGAGGTGTACCCCCGGCCAGGGGCTAACCCCGTCGTGAGCCCCGGCAGCCTCGACCACGACCTAGCCCGCCGGGATGTCACGGTGAATGCCATGGCGTTGGTGCTGAACCCGCCCGGAGCGGGCGTCGGCGCAGCGCCCGAGCTGTTGGACCCCTTCGGCGGCCAGGCGGACCTCGCCCAGCGGCAGCTGCGCTTTCTGCATCCCCACAGCCTGCGGGATGACCCGACCCGCTTGCTTCGGGCCGCGCGCTACGCCGCACGCTTGGGCTTTGACCTGGCCCCCGAGGCGCTTGAGCAGGTGAGGGCCACGCTGCTGGCCTGGCCCTGGGATTGGCGCCTGGGCGACGATCCGGCCCAGGCGCCGCCGGCCCTTGCCACAAGATTGCGGATGGAACTCGAGCTGCTGCTTGATCGGGAGCCGTGGCCGGTGGCGTTGGAGCTGTTGCAACGCTGGGGCGGATTGGCGCTGTTCGACCCTGGCCTGCAGCGGGATCACACCTGGGGCAGGCGCCTGCGTTGGGGTGCGCGCTTGGGGGCGCCGGCGCTGCCCGTGCTGCTTGCCGCCGTCTCCGACCCGGTGGCCCTGGTGCGTCGGCTGCAGCTGCCCCACGGCCAGCAGGCCCTGATCGCTCGGGCTCGGCAGCTGGAGCAGCACCTGCCCGAGATTCCCTGGCCATCACTGCCTTCGCAGTGGTGTGGCCAGTTGGAGGCACTGCCGGGGGGGGCGGACGCGGTGGCCCTGCTGATCGCACTGGGAGTGCAACCCCGCAGGCCCCTGCTGCGTTGGTTTTGGTGCTGGCGGCATGTGGCGTCGCCGCTGGATGGCGCTGCCTTGCGGCAACGGGGTTGGCCGTCTGGGCCTGCCCTGGGGGCCGAACTCAAACGGCTCAGGGCCGAGGAGTTGGATCGCCAATGCCAGCCCTGACCCCTTGGGCCCTGGCCGGGCTGTTGGGCTTGGGGTTGCCCCGCAGCTTTGCGCTGCTCTACGTGCTGTTGATCCTCAGCGCGGTGCGTCGTTGGTCTGCTCGCCCAAGGGTCCACACTCCAGTTTTGGGTTGGAGTGCCCTGTGGCTGGTGCTGTTTGGCATCAGTTATGCCGCTGCCCAATGGGCTTGGGGGGTGTGGGTTCCGGCCGCAGCGCACCTTCCCCAAATCCTTGCTGTGCTGGTGCTGCCGGCGGCCGGTTTGGCGGTGGGCTGGTTGGTGGCTGGCCCGGGGCGTTCACGGCTGATCACGGGGCTGATCGTGGCCTACGGCGCCGGTGCGCTGATCTACGCGCTGCTCAGCCTCGCCGCCTCCCGCACACCGTGGTGGAACCTGGCGCAAACCTTTGAGCTGTGGGTGAGGGTTCCCTGGGGCAATGCCCTTGTCACCAACATGCGCTCGGTGGAGCAACGGGCGTTTTTGGCGTTGGCCCTGTTGCCCGC
>RHBP01000165.1 GCA_010030955.1 Synechococcaceae bacterium WBB_10_009
GCTGGCCTTCCTGCACCGCTTCGACCAGGGGGCCTGCCTGGCGGACGACATGGGCCTGGGCAAGACGATCCAGCTGTTGGCCTTCCTGCAGCACCTCAAGGCCGAGGAGGAGCTGAAGCGGCCGGTGCTGCTGGTGGCGCCCACCTCGGTGCTCACCAACTGGAAGCGGGAGGCGGCCGCCTTCACCCCCGACCTGGCGGTGAACGAGCACTACGGCCCGCGCCGGCCCGCCAGCCCCGACGCCCTCAAAAAAGCCCTCAAAGGGGTCGACCTGGTGCTCACCAGCTACGGGCTGATGCAGCGCGACAGCGAGCTGCTCGACAAGATCGACTGGCAGGGGGTGGTGATCGACGAAGCCCAGGCGATCAAGAACCACAACGCCAAGCAATCGATGGCCGCCCGCGACCTGGGGCGCCCCGGCCAGGGGGGCCGCTCCGGCAGCCGCTTCCGCATCGCCCTCACCGGCACCCCCGTGGAAAACCGCGTCAGCGAGCTGTGGGCGCTGATGGATTTCCTCAACCCCAAGGTGCTGGGCGATGAACCCTTCTTCCGCCAGCGCTACCGGCTGCCGATCGAGCGCTACGGCGACATGTCGTCGCTGCGCGACCTCAAGGGCCGCGTCGGCCCCTTCATCCTGCGGCGCCTCAAGACCGACAAATCGATCATCTCCGACCTGCCGGAGAAGGTGGAACTGAGCGAATGGGTGGGCCTCGCCCCCGAACAGCGCAAGCTCTACAACAAAACGGTGGAGGAGAGCCTCGATGCCATCGCCCGGGCACCCCTCGGCCAGAAGCACGGCCAGGTGCTGGCCCTGCTCACCAAGCTCAAGCAGATCTGCAACCATCCGGCCCTGGCCCTCAAGCAGGACCCCGACCCCAGCGATGCGGGCTTCTTCCAAGAGTTCGCCGCCCGCAGCGCCAAGGTGCAGCGCCTGGAGGAAATCCTCGAGGAGGTGATCGAAGCGGGGGATCGGGCCCTGCTGTTCACCCAGTTCGCCGAATGGGGCCACCTGCTCAAGGCCCACCTGGAGCACCGCTGGCGCCAGGAGGTGCCCTTCCTCTACGGCAACACCAGCAAAACCGAACGCCAGGCCATGGTGGATCGCTTCCAGGACGACCCCCGCGGGCCGCAACTGTTCCTGCTGTCGCTCAAGGCCGGCGGTGTGGGCCTCAACCTCACCCGCGCCAGCCACGTGTTCCACATCGACCGCTGGTGGAACCCCGCCGTGGAAAACCAGGCCACCGACCGCGCCTACCGCATCGGCCAGCAGAACCGGGTGATGGTGCACAAATTCATCACCAGCGGATCCGTGGAGGAGCGCATCGACCGCATGATCAAGGAAAAGTCGAAGCTGGCGGCCGACATCGTCGGCTCCGGCGAAGAATGGCTCGGCGGCCTCGACATCGGTCAGCTCAAGGAGCTGGTCACCCTCCAGGAGGACTGATGCCATGACGATCACCCCCGGCAACCACAACGGCATCACCACCCAGCTGGGCGACCAGGGCCTCGGTCAGCAGCCCTGGTGGGTGGAGCAGTGGATGGAGCTGATCAACGGCTACCGCTTCAAAAAACGGCTCGAGCGCGCCTGGGCCTACGCCCGTGAGGGCAACGTGCTCTCGATCCGCTTCGAGGGGCGCCGCGTGCACGCCCGCGTGCAGGGCAGCGGCGAAGACCCCTACAAGGTGAAGCTCTGGCTCGACGTGCTCAGCGACGACGACTGGGGCTACGTGCTCGAGGCCCTCGGCCAGAAGGCCCGCTGGTCGGCCCAACTGCTGGCCGGCGTGATGCCCCAGGACATCGAGCGCGCCTTCGCCGCCAGCGGCCGCCGGCTGTTCCCGTTCAAGCTGCAGGAGGTGCGCAGCGAGTGCACCTGCCCCGACAAGATCAACCCCTGCAAGCACGTCAGCGCCGTCTACTACCTGATGGGCGAGCGCTTCAGCGAAGACCCCTTCGTGCTGTTTCAGCTGCGGGGCCGCACCCGCGCCCAACTGCTGAGCGACCTGGCGGTGCAGCGGCGGGCCCTGCTGGCCAAGAAAGCCTCCGAAGCCAAGGCCGCCAAAGCCGCCAAGGCGGCCCAGGGGGCGGCTCCAGCCGATGCGCCCCCGCAACCGGGCGCCGACGGGCTGGCCAACCCGGCCCCCGCCGCCATCCGCGACCCCAACCGCTGGTGGCGCTACGACGCGGCCCTCGATCCGGGGCTCGTGGTGATCACCCCGGCCATGGAGGGGGACACGGGCCTCGATGAGGCGGGCCCATTGCCCCTGGCGGAGGACGGCCGCTTCCCGGAGGCACCACGCCAGTTTGTGGAGCACCTGCGCCAGCAGGGGGCTGGCTTCAGCACCGCCGCCATGGCCACGGCCATGGCCGCCGGCAGCAACCAAGAAAGCGGCGACGCCAGCGGCGGCAACGGCTGAGGCCATGGCCGGCGGCGCCCCCTGGCTTGAGCCCCCGCAACGTCAGCTGGCGAGCTGCATCGTTCGCAGCCATCGGGCCGGCTTTGGCCGGCCGTTGCTCAGCGAACCCGACCCGGCGCACCAGCCCCAGGCGCTGTTCGCCTGCCCCACGGTGGTGCTGGCCCATGACGGCAGCGACCCGGGCGGCGATCCAGGGCCGCGGCTGATCTACGCCAACGCCGCCGCCCTGCGGCTGTGGGAGCGCCCCTGGGGGCAGATGCTGGGCCTGCCCTCACGGCTCACCGCCGAGCCCCAGGAACGCAGCGGCCGGGCCCAGGTGCTGCTGCGGGCCCGCCACCAGCACGCCATCGGCGGCTATAGCGGCGTGCGCATCAGCGGCAGCGGCCGCCGCTTTCAGATCCGCAACGCCCGGCTCTGGACCCTCTGGGATGCCGATGGACAGCCCTGCGGCCAGGCGGCCGCCTTCAACGACTGGTGGTGGCTGTGAGCGCGGGTTCGGCTCCCCCCACAACCCTGGTGGGGCAGCCGAACCCAGGCCGTGGGGGCCGTACCGATCGGATCGGTTCTTGCCACCAGGGCATCGGTCCAACGGGGCCACATTGGCGATGCGGGTGATCCAACACCCACCTGCGATCCCTTGCACAACCCGCCATGTTGACCCTTCGCCAATCCCCCTTCGACCTGTTCCAGCAGCTGGAGCAGCAACTGCAAACCGCCGAGCGCGTGCCCGCCGCTGAAGTGCGCGACACCGAAACCGGGTACCGCATCTGCCTGGAACTGCCCGGCGTGGAGCGGAGCTCCATCGATGTGAAGGCCACCGACCGCAGCCTGGTGATCAGCGCCGAGCGCCGCGCACCCGAAGCGGCCGCCGACGCGGAGGCCCCGGCCCCTGAAGCGGCCGACCCGCTGCTGAGCGAGTTCCGCTACGGCACCTGGAGCCGCAGCTTCCGCTTCCCCTCCGGCATCGAGCGCGAGGGCATCACTGCCCACTACCGCGATGGCCTG
>RHBP01000166.1 GCA_010030955.1 Synechococcaceae bacterium WBB_10_009
AAGATGCCGAATTCGTAGCGGATGCCGTAGCCCGTGGCAGGGATCTGCAGGCTGGCCAGCGATTCCATGAAGCAGGCCGCCAGGCGCCCCAGGCCGCCATTGCCCAGGCCCGGTTCCTCCTCCACCTCGAGGATCTCCTCGAGGCTGTCGATGCCGAAGCGCCGCAGGGCCTCGGTGGCGGCCTCCTGGATGCCCAGCATCAGCAGGTTGTTGCCCAGCTGCGGGCCGATCAGGAATTCCGCCGAGAGGTAGGCCACCACGCGGGTGGGGGTGGCGTTGATGGCCTCGATGCCCGCCAGGTAGCGGGTCATCAGCCGATCGCGCACCGCATGGCTCAGGGCCAGGTAGAGGTCGTGGCGGCTGGCGGTGGGGGCGAGTTTGCCGAGCGTGTAGAAGAGGTGCTCGGCCATGCCGTCGAACACGTCATCGGCCGTGAGGCCGCTGCGGTCCGGGTCGGCGTAGCAGCCCGGTGTGGGCAGCTGCAGGGGGCGGGGCGTGTGGTCCTTCATGCTTCAACCTGCCAGCGCCAGTGGGTGATGTCGGGGGCGTCCATGCCGTGCTCATGGGCGTAGGAGCGGTTGGCGAGGATCGCCTCCTTCATCTGCTCCTTCACATGGGCGGCGCGCGACCCTAGCCCCGGAACCCGGTCGATCACATCGATCACCAGGTTGAAGCGGTCGATCTGGTTGTTCATCGCCAGCTCCAGGGGTGTATTGATGTTGCCCCGTTCCTTGTAGCCGCGCACGTGGAAGTTGGCGTGGTTTGTGCGCCGATACGTGAGCCGGTGGATCAGCCAGGGGTAGCCGTGGAAGTTGAAGATCACGGGCCGATCGGTGGTGAACAGGCCGTCGAAGTCACGGTCGCTGAGGCCATGGGGGTGTTCGCTGGGCTGGGTGAGGGCGAACAGCTTCACCACGTTGAGCACGCGGATGCGCAGTTGCGGGATGTGTCGCCGCAGGATCTGCACAGCCGCCAGGGTCTCCTTGGTGGGGATGTCGCCGGCGCAGGCCAGCACCACATCCGGGTCGGCCAGGGCGCCATCGCCATTTGGCGCCTCGTCGTTGCTGGCCCAGCCCCAGAGGCCAATGCCCTTGGCCAGGTGGGCACGGGCCTGCTCCAGGCTGAGGTACTGCAGGTGGGCCTGCTTGTCGCTCACGATCAGGTTGCAGACGTTGGGCTCCACCAGCGCCTGCTCGGCCACCGCCAGCAGGCTGTTGGCATCGGGGGGCAGGTACACCCGCACCACGTCACCGCTCTTGTTGCCCGCCAGGTCGATGAAGCCCGGGTCTTGGTGGGTGAAGCCGTTGTGGTCTTGTCGCCACACGGTGCTGGAGATCAGGCAGGTCCAGGGCGAAATTGGCGCCCGCCAGGGGGCGTGGTGACGGCAGCTCTCCAGCCATTTGGCGTGCTGGTTGAACATCGAGGCGATCACATGGGCGAAGGCCTCGTAGGTGTGGAACAGCCCATGGCGACCGGTGAGCAGGTAACCCTCCAGCATCCCCACCAGGGTGTGCTCGCTGAGCATCTCCACCACCCGGCCGCTGCGCCCCAGTTCGCCGCCGTCGGCGTCCTCCGGCAGCAGTTGCTCCATCCACACCTTTTTGCTGCGTTCGTAGATGGCCTGCAGCCGGTTGGAGGCGGTTTCATCGGGGCCGAACACCCGCAGGCTGTGGGGGTTGAGGCCGATGGCATCGCGCAGCAGCTCCCCCAGGGGGGCGGTGTTTTCGTGCTCCACCGCCCCCGGAGCGGGCACATCCACGGCGTAGCGGCTGCTCTGCGGCAGGGTGAGTTTGCGCCGCAGCAGGCCGCCGTTGGCGTGGGGGTTGGAGCCCATGCGCCGCGGGCCCTGGGGTGAGAGGGCCTGCAGCTCGGGCCGCAGCCGGCCCTCGGGATCAAACAGCTGCTCAGGCCCGTAGCTGCGCAGCCAGGCCTCCAGCTGCTGCAGCTGGGCCGGGTCGCCCTTGGGGTTGGGCAGGGGCACCTGGTGGGCGCGCCAGAACCCCTCGAGCCGGTGGCCGTTGAGCTCCGCCGGGCCAGTCCACCCCTTGGGGGAGCGCAGCACCAGCATGGGCCAGATCGGCCGTTCCGCCTGCTCGGCGCCGCCGCTGCGGGCCTGGTGGCGGATCGCCTGGATGCGGGCGATGGCGGTGTCCATGGCGGCGGCCATGGCCTGGTGCATGGCCATGGGTTCGTGGCCCTCCACGAACAGGGGCTCCCAGCCGTAGCCCCGCAGCAGGCTCTCCAGCTCCTGGCGGGGGATGCGGGCCAGCAATGTGGGGTTGGCGATCTTGTAGCCGTTGAGGTGCAGCACCGGCAGCACGGCGCCGTCGCTCACCGGGTTGAGGAATTTGTTGATGTGCCAGCTGGTGGCCAGCGGCCCGGTTTCGGCTTCGCCATCGCCCACGCAGGCCAGGGCGATGAGCTCTGGGTTGTCGAACACCGCCCCGCAGGCGTGGGAGAGCACGTAGCCCAGCTCACCGCCCTCGTGGATCGAGCCGGGGGTTTCCGGGGTGCAGTGGCTGCCGATGTGGCCCGGAAAGGAAAACTGCTTGAAGAAGCGCCGCAGCCCCACGGCGTCCTGGGATTTGTCCGGATAGATCTCGCTGTAGGAGCCATCCAGGTAGGTGGGCCCCAGCACCCCCGGGGCGCCATGGCCGGGGCCCGACAGATAAATCATGTCCAGGTTGTGGGCCTGGATCACCCGGTTGGCGTGGGCCCAGATGAAGGCTTGGCCGGGGCTGGAGCCCCAGTGGCCCAGCAGGCGGTTCTTGATGTGCTCGGGCCGCAGGGGCTCCCGCAGCAGGGGGTTGTCCTGCAGGTAGATCATTCCCACCGCCAGGTAGTTGGCCGCCTGCCACCAGCGGTGCACCAGCTCCAGGCTGACGGTCATGGCGTGGGGAACCCTCGGGAAGCTCTGGCCGGAAGGTAGCCGTGGTCACAGGCGCTGACCCCCTGGGGCGAGACTCTCGTGCTGAATCCCCCACGCCCCCCATGCCTGAGATCGGCGCCCATCAGCTCGAGGTGGCCGAAACCCTGATCAACGTGGGCCGCTTCCTGATCATTTTTGTGGCGGCCCGGCTGCTGGCGGAGCTGCTGGTGCGCTGGCAGCTGCCCACGATCCTGGGGGAGCTGGTGGCCGGCGTGATCATCGGCGCCTCCGGATTGCATTGGATCGTGCCGCCGGAAACCCAGGCGGCCGTGAGCCAGGGGTTGTTGGGGTTGATCGGCTCGTTGGCGGATGTGCCCGCCGCGGGGGTGGCGGAGCTCTATGCCGAGAGCTTCCCCAGCCTGCAGACCGTCGCCACCTTGGGGCTGTTTGCGCTGCTGTTCCTCACCGGCCTGGAGAGCGAGCTCGATGAGCTGGTGGCGGTGGGGGCCCA
>RHBP01000167.1 GCA_010030955.1 Synechococcaceae bacterium WBB_10_009
AACTTCTCCGTCCGGGACGGATGGTGGGACGAGGCTTTTGACGGCACGAACGGGTGGGCGATCGGGGAGGACGCCCTGCGGCTGGAGCCGGAGGTGCAAGACGAGTTCGACGCCTTCTCCATTTACGAGATCCTGCAGCACGAGATCGTCCCGCTTTACTATGAACGGGACGCCCAGGGCGTGCCGAAGCATTGGATTGAGCGGGTGCGGCGTAGCCTGATGACCATCGGGCCCGTCTACAATACCCAGCGCATGGTGGCCGAGCGGTTGATGCTTGCGGAAGATGCGCAGCGTGCGATCGAGCGTGCCCAGGCCCAGTTCGAGAATTCGCTTCGGCCTCTTGCTGCGAATGAGCCTGTAAATCGGCCGCTCGCCCGCCGGCCGATGGGGATCCGGTGCTGGTGGTGGCTGAACCGGTGGCCCGTTGGGCGGGCCTGCTGGCGGCGGAGTTCTGGCAGCAGCCCAGCCAGCGGTTGCGGTTGATCGGCGTCACCGGCACCAACGGCAAAACCACCACCACCCACCTGATCGAGCACCTGGCGGACCACTGCGGCAGCCCCACGGCGTTGTTCGGCACCCTGGTGAACCGCTGGCCGGGCCACAGCGTCACCGCCCAGCACACCACCGCCTTTGCCGATCTGCTCCAGGCCCAGATGGCCCTGGCGGTGGAGGCCGGTGCGGGCATCGGTGCCATGGAGGTGAGCTCCCACGCCCTGGACCAGCAGCGGGTGGCGGGTTGCCGCTTCGCCGGCGCGGTGTTCACCAACCTCACCCAGGACCACCTCGACTACCACCCGTCGATGGAGGCCTATTTCGAGGCTAAGGCCAGCCTGTTTGCGCCGCCGCTGCTGGATGCGGCGGCCCAGGCCGTGGTGAATGCCGACGACCCCTGGGGCGCCCAGCTGGCGGCCCGCCTCGGCGAGCGCTGCTGGCGCAGCAGCCTGGAGCCCACCACCGAGGCCGAGCTGCGCATCGAGCAGCTGCAGCTGGGGCCCGATGGGGTGCGGGGCGTGTTGGTGAGCCCCCTGGGGTCGGGGGCGTTCCGCTCCCCCCTGCTGGGCCGCTTCAACCTGATGAACCAGTTGCAGGCGGTGGGGGTGTTGCTGCAGCAGGGGCTCCCGATGGCGGGCTTGCTGGAGGGGTTGGCCAGCTTCCGCGGCGTGCCCGGCCGCATGGAGCGGGTGCAGCTGGAGGGGGTGGATGCCGCCCAGCCCGCGGTGCTGGTGGATTACGCCCACACCCCCGATGGCCTCGAGAGTGCCCTCAACGCCTGCCGGCCGTTTGCGGCCGGTCGGTTGATCTGCGTGTTCGGGTGCGGCGGCGATCGGGATCGCACCAAGCGGCCGCTGATGGGGGGCATCGCCGCCCGGTTGGCGGACCAGGTGGTGGTCACCTCCGACAATCCGCGCACGGAGGATCCCCAGCGCATCCTCGAGGACGTGGTGGCCGGCATCCCCGCGGGCACGGCCCTGCAGGTGCAGGCCGACCGGGCGGTTGCCATTGCCCAGGCCATTGCCGATGCCCAGGTTGACGATCTGGTGCTGATCGCCGGCAAGGGCCATGAGGACTACCAGATCCTCGGCACCACCAAGGTGCACTTCGACGACCGTGAGGAGGCGGAGAAGGCGCTGCGGGCTCGCTTGGCTTAGTTCAGAGCGCTCAGCGCCTCCAGCAGCAGATCGATCTCGTCGTCGGTGGTGGTGATGTGGGTGCAGGCCCGCAGGCAATCGGGATCATCCAGGCGGCGGATCCAAATGCCCTGCTCGCCTAGCTGGTTCACCACGGCCGCCGTGCTGCGGCCCTCCAGGCTGAAGCTCACCAACCCGGCTGGGGGCGGTTCCGGCAGCAGCGTCTGCACACCTGGGATTCCCTGAAGCCCGCGCCAAAGCCGTGCGCTGCCGGCCTGGATCCGCGCCAGCCGCTGCTCGGCGGTGCCTTCCGCCTCCAGCAAGTTCAGTGAGGTGGCCAGGCCGCTGCACAGGGGCAGGCAGGAGGTGGCCACCTCAAAGCGGCGGCCGTCGCGGTGGAAGCTGCTGGCGGCGCTGCCTTCGTGGGCCAGGCTGCGCCAACCGATCAGGGTGGGTTGGGCCTGCTCCAGCAGCCGCTCCGAAACGGCCACACCCCCCAGCCCCTCGGGCCCGCAGCACCACTTGTGGCCGGTGAAGGCGTAGATGTCCGCGGTGGCGGCGGCCTCCGCCACCGGCAGGCTGCCCATCGACTGGGCGGCGTCCACCAGCAGCCAGGGCTGCCGCGGGTGCCCCTGCAACAACTGCGCCACGGCGGCGATCGGCATCACCGCGCCGGTGTTCCACAGCAGGTGGGAGAGCACCACCAGCCGGCTGCGCGGGGTGAGGGCCTGCTCCACCGCGGCCAGCGCGGCTTCCGGCAGCTGGGCCTGGGGCGTGCTGCGGCAGCGCTGCTGCACGGCCAGGGGCTTGATGGTGAGCTGTTCGCGCCGTGCCAGTTCCTGGCAGGCGGCCACCACGCCCGGGTGCTCGCAGTCGCCGATCAGCAGTTCATCGCCGGGCTGCCAGGGCAAGCCCCACAGGGGCAGCACGCAGCCGCTGGTGACGTTTTCCGTGAGGCTGATGCGGTGTGCTCCCACCCCGCAGGCCGCCGCCAGGCTGCGGCGCACCCGCGCGACCTCCTGTTCGATGAACGGCCACACCGCCGTGGTGAAGGGGCCCAACTCCTGGATGCGGCCCCAGCTGGCGGTGATCGCCTCCAGGGATGGCGTGGGCAGCGGGCCCTGGCCGCCGTAGTTGAAGTAGGTCTTGTTGGCCAGGGCGGGCATCAGGGCCCGCAGGCTGGCCATCAGATCACCTGGCCCACCATCACCGCCGCCACGGCGGAGAACAGGGTGATGCCGAGGGCGTGAAGGGGTTCTGGCCTTGGGCCACCGCGAAGCTGGTGATCACGCCGGCGCCGAGGCAGGCCACGGCCAGTTGGGTGGTGAGGGCGGGGCGCTGGTCCACGGGGGCGGCAAATCGCTGGGGGCAGCTTGCTGGCCCCGGTTTGCCTGCGCTTGGCTCGGCCGCTGGTTCGTTACCTGGCGTTGGGCTTCGTTACGCGCCGCAATGGGAGGAGGCGGGGCGGGCCCGGCCGCCGCTGGCCCACTGCTGCAGGGCCTCCAGCTGCTCGCGGGCCGTGCGTGACAGCGGCACCAGCTGGGCGGCGGCACTGATCAAGTCGGCTTCGCCGAAATCACGGCCATCGCTGAAGGCCTGGTGCATGGCCTCGATCACCACCTGCTCCAGCTCCGCCCCGGAGAAGCCCGCGGTGCGATCCACCACCACCTCCAGGGGCAGCCGGTGCTCGGGGCGGCGCCGTTTGAGCTGCAGGTCGAGGATGGCCCGGCGCTCGGCGCTGTCGGG
>RHBP01000168.1 GCA_010030955.1 Synechococcaceae bacterium WBB_10_009
CACCGATGTGGTGCTGGCCGACAACTTCGCCCCTGACGCCAACAGCCAGATCGCCAAGGTGGATGCCATCCCCGACGGCTGGATGGGCCTCGACATCGGCCCCGACTCGGTGAAGGTGTTCCAGGACGCCCTGGCCGACTGCAAGACCGTGATCTGGAACGGCCCGATGGGCGTGTTCGAGTTCGACGCCTTCGCCGCCGGCACCAACGCCATCGCCACCACCCTGGCGGACCTGAGCGGCACGGGCTGCTGCACCATCATCGGCGGCGGCGACTCCGTGGCCGCCGTGGAGAAGGCCGGCCTGGCCGAGCGCATGTCGCACATCTCCACCGGTGGCGGCGCCAGCCTGGAGCTGCTGGAGGGCAAGGTGCTCCCCGGCGTGGCCGCCCTCGACGAAGCCTGATCACTGCGGATCAAGCCTGAACGCAGCACCTCCCGCCGTTGGTTGCCTTGGCCTGGGGGCCCTCGGGACCCCCATGGCCTTCAACCTGCTGCAGGCGGGGTTTCGCCTCACCGTTCACAACCGCCATCGTGAACGGACGGCGCCATTGCGGGAGGCGGGGGCTGCTGTGGCTGACACGCCGGCGGAAGCGGCCGCGGCGGCCGATCTGCTGCTGGTGTGCGTCAGCGACGACGACGCCGTGGAGGCGGTGCTGCTGGAGCAGCCCGGGGCCGCCATCCACGGCCTGCGGCCCGGCGCCCTGGTGATCGACTGCTCCACCATCAGCCCGGCCACCAGCCGGCGCCTGGCGGACGCGCTAGCCAGCCGGGGCATCGGCTACCTCGACGCCCCCGTGACCGGCGGCACCGAAGGGGCCCGGGCCGGCAGTCTCTCCGTGCTGGTGGGGGGCGAACCGGCGGCGTTGGAGCGGGCTCGCCCTGTGCTGGAGGTGATCGGCGGCCGCATCACCCACTTCGGCGCGGTGGGGGCGGGCCAGGAGGCCAAAGCCGTCAACCAGGTGCTGGTGGCGGGCAGCTACGCGGCGGTGGCGGAGGCCCTGGCCCTGGCGGAGCGGCTGGGGCTCGACCGCCCCCAGGTGGTGGAGGCCCTCAAGGGGGGCGCCGCCGGCTCCTGGGCCCTGGAGCACCGCAGCGCCGGGATGATCGCCGACCACTACCCCCTGGGCTTCAAGCTGGCGCTGCACCGCAAGGACCTGGCCATTGCCCTGGCGGCCGCGGCGGACGCCGACCTGACCCTGCCAATCACCGCCCAGGTGGCGGCCCTGGAGGAGGTGCTGATCAGCGCCGGTGAGGGGGAGCAGGATGTGTCGGTGCTGGCCCGCTGGTTCCGGGTCAGAGGTTGAGGCCGGCCTTGTCGGCCACCACCCGCACCTGTTTGCTGCCGGCCACGATGCCCTTGGGGTGCACCAGCAACACCGCCCAGGTTTGGCTGCCCGGCTCGTAGGGGGCTTGCACGGTTTTGAACAGGCCGCCGCCGGCGAGGGCCTCCAGGGGCAGGTCGGGGGTCTGCAGCCGCAGCAGCTCCCCGGCGGTTACTGGCCGGATCGAGCCGGCCACCACCCCCCCATCCAGGGGGTCATCAAACAGCACATCAAGGTCGTAGCGCTGCCCGGTGAGCACGGCATCGGGGATCTGCAGGGTCACCTTGAGGTTGTCGTCGCCGCTGCGCAGCAGGGAGTGCTCGCGGATCACCTCTTGGCGGTTGAAGCGGTTGGCGGAGGCCCCGAGCACCAGTTGCTGGTAGGCCACAAACCGAAAGGCAAACGGGCCCTGCTGGCGGCTGCCGGTGACGGTGAGCTCCGTGGTGAGCCGGCCATCCCGCAGGGGGGTGCCGGCCTTCACGGTCCAGGTGGCATCGGGGAACTGCTGGCGCAGCAGCTGCCGCTGGCGCTCCACCTGCTGCGGATCGAGCCCCTCTCCGGGCTCCAGCACGGCGTTCAGGGCGTTGGCGTCGCTGCTGTTGAGGGCATCCTGCAGGGCCTGGAGGCTGGGGGCGGCCCGCAGGGGGGTGGCGCCTGTGATGAGCCCGGTGGCGGCGACGGCGGCGATGGCGACGGCCTGCAGCAGGGGGCGCAACAACACAGGGGCGGCAATGGACTTGGCCCTTAAGTTAGGCGCGCTTCCCGGCCGCCACCATGACCCGCCTGTTGATCGCAGCCAGCGGCACCGGCGGCCATCTGTTTCCGGCCCTGGCGGTGGCCCAGGCGCTCCCCCCCGATTGGACCGTGCACTGGCTGGGGGTGCCCGACCGGCTGGAAACCCAGCTGGTGCCCAGGGCCATTCCGCTGCACACCGTGCGGGCCGGCGGACTGCAGGGTCGCGGGCTCAAGAAACTGGCCAATCTGCTGCGGCTGCTGGGGTCGACCGTGGAGGTGCGCCGCCTGATCCGGCGCGAACGCATCCGGGTGGTGTTCAGCAGCGGCGGCTACATCGCCGCGCCGGCGATCCTGGCGGCGCGCTGGTGCGGCATCCCGGTGGTGCTGCACGAATCCAATGGCGTCCCCGGGCGGGTCACGCGGCTGCTGGGGCGGCTGTGCACCCGGGTGGCGGTGGGGCTCCCCCAGGCGGCCGAGCGGCTGCCCCACTGCCGGCCAACGGTGACCGGCACCCCCGTGCGGAGGGCCTTCCTGGAGCCGGCAGCCCTACCGGCCTGGGTGCCCCAGGGCCCGGGGCCGCTGCTGCTGGTGATGGGCGGCAGCCAGGGGGCGGTGGGGCTCAACCGCATGCTGCGGCCGCTGCTGCCACAGCTGTTGGCGGCGGGCTGCCGGGTGGTGCACCTCAGCGGCAGCAACGACCCCGACAGCGGAGCGCTGCAGCATCCCGCCTACGTGGAGCGCCCCTTCAGCGATGAGGTGCCGGGCCTGCTGCAACACGCCAACCTGGTGATCAGCCGCGCCGGCGCCGGCAGCCTCAGCGAGCTGGCGGTGTGCGGCAGCCCGGCGATCCTGGTGCCCTTCCCCCAGGCGGCCGACCGCCACCAGGACGCCAACGCCGGCGCCGCAGCGGCCCTGGGGGCGGCGGTGATCGTGTGGCAACACCCGCCCGAGCACCCCGGCCTGGGGCAGGCGATCTGGCGGCTGCTGGGGCCGCGCCTGCGGGGTTGCGATCCAGCCATCGACCCGCTGCTGAGGCTGCGGGCAGGCATGGAGCGGCTGGCGGTGCGCGACGCCGATCAGCTGCTGGCGCAGGTGCTGCTGGAGCTCACGGGCTGAGCCACTGGCGCTCGAGGGCCGAGACGATGCGGCGGTTACGGCGACGGCTCTGGTAGCCGATGCGAAGCCACCGCTCATCGAGCCCCTCAAAGGAGCGGCAATCCCGCAACAGGATGCGGTGGCGCCGCTCCAAGGCCTCGCGCAGGGGCACCAGCGAGCGCTCCCCACGCAGCAGCAGAAAATTGGCGGCGGA
>RHBP01000169.1 GCA_010030955.1 Synechococcaceae bacterium WBB_10_009
CCGGCGGTGTCCACCAGCACGGTGTCGAAGCCTTCCTCGCGGGCCTTGGCGATGCCCGCGGCGGCGATGTCTTCGGGTTTGGCGTCCGTGCCGAGGCTGAACACCTCCACCCCGATCTGGCCCCCGAGGGTGCGCAGTTGATCGATGGCGGCGGGCCGGTACACGTCAGCCCCCACCAGCAGCGCCTTGCGCCCCTGCTCTTTGAGGTGCAGGCCGAGCTTGGCGGTGGCGGTGGTTTTGCCGGCCCCCTGCAGGCCCGCCATCAACACCACCGAGGGGTCGCCGGCCTTGCCGCCGGCGGCCAGGGGGGCGTTTTCGCCCCCCATGGTCTCCACCAGCTGCTCGTGCACCACCTGGATGAATTTCTGATCCGGGCTGATGCCCCGCACCACCTCGGTGCCGAGGGCCTTCTTGCGCACTTCATCCACGAAGTCGCGCACCACCGGCAGGCTCACATCCGCCTCCAGCAGCGCCCGGCGCACATCCTTCAGGGCGCTGTCGATGTTGGATTCGCTGATTTCACCCTGGCCGCGCAGGTTTTTGACGGCCTCTTCAAACCGTTGGGAGAGCTCGTCGAACATGGCGGGGCGGCGGGGGGCTCAGCGCGCGGGGGCGGGCCCGCAGAACAGCGATCGTAAAAAGTCGCCCCAGCGGCGGGGATTCAGGGGCTGGGGCGGAAGGCCGCCAGACGCCAGGTCTCGCCGTCGCGGGCGAACACATAGATGTTGCGCAGGGTGGTGCTGGGGGTCTCGCTGATCAGGGTGCCGTTGGCGTCGGTGCGCCGGTCGCTGTAGGTGAGGGTGGCCTCCACGGCGATGCGGCGCGGGCTGCGCTCCAGGCTGCGCAGGCCGGTGATGGTGGCGTTGACGCTGTCGCGGGCGCCGGCGGCGGCGTTGGCCCGCACCTGCTCCTGCAGGCGCTCCACCGGCACCGGGCGGGCGATGGCATCGAGGGCTTGGGCCGGGGTCTGGCCCGCCAACAGGGCCGCCTTGGCCTTGAGCCAGGCCTCGAGCAGCGTTTGCAGCTGGGCATCGCTGGGGTCGGCGGCGGTGAGCGGCAGGGCGGGTGCCACCACCGGCGCAGCGGCGCTGGGGGCCGGCTGCTCCAGCGGTTGCACCGGCAGGGGCTTCACCGGTTCGCTGCGGGGGCGCAGCAGCAGCCATCCCCCCAGACCGGCGGCCACCACCACGGCGGCGCCGGTCGGCAGGGCCCAGCGGGGCAGGTCAGCGAACGCTGGAGCCGGCAGCTGCAGCGCGGGCAGGCGGAGGGCCGGCAGCTGCAACCTGGGCAGCTCGAGGCTCGGCCAGCTCCAGCCGGGGCCATCCCAGAGGTCGTCGTCGTCCTCCTCCTCCTCGTCCTCCCCGTCGGTGGCGGCATCGGCGCTGTCGCCGTCGGGCCCGCCGGCCAGGCCTTCCAGGCCTTCCACGGCCGCCATCGGTGGCATCAGGCTGATGTCGGGCCAGCCGGCCCCCAGCTCCGGAGTGCTGCGCTGCCGTCCGTGGATGCGGTCCTGCTGGTCGATGTAGGCCTGCACATCGCGGTCGGCGAACCAGGCGTCGAGGTCGGCCTCGGCGTCGATGTCGCGGAAGCCCGGCAGCACTTCCGTGGTGAGCCAATCGCGGCAGTGGGTGCAGAGGGCGGCCAGGGGCTCATCCCCCTGCTCCTGGGCCCAGGCCTGCAGGGCGGCGTCGGCGCCGGCATCGAACAGGGCCTGGGCCTCCTCCACTTGCCCTAGCAGCAGCTCTTGGCAGGCCATCACCACCTCCATGCCGGCCTGGTTGCCCTGTTGCAGGCGCTGCAGGGCCGCCAGGATCCGCTCCGGTTTGCGTTGCACGAAGCCCGCCGCCGTGAGGGCGAAGCTGGCCAGAAACTCAGCGGTGGCGGAGCCCGCCTCAGCCCAGCGGTTGAACAGATCCACCTGCTCCTGCACGGTGAGGAACTGGCGGATCTGCTTGAAGAAGGGCTGGAATTCGCTGGCGGGGAAGTCGGGGTCGTTCTCCCCCTCCAGGCCTCCCCGCTGCTGCACCAGGCGCTCCAGCAGGGCAATGCCCTCCTGGCGTGGGGCCTGGGCCGAGAGGTCGCGGCTGATCAGGTCGAGCACGCGGTAGGGCAGCAGGGTGTGCAGGTCGTGCTCGAGGCGGCGCCGCTGCTCCGGCTGCTGGCCCATGCGCTGCAGCAGCTGCAGGCCCTGCTGCAGCAGGCGCGCAGAGGCCTCGTAGCGGCGTTGGTCGCGGCACTCGGCCGCGGCCCCCTGGCAGGCGATCCCCGCCAGCAGGCTGAGGTCGGCCTCACGGCTGCTGCCCAGGGCCGGGGCCTGGGGGGGCTGCAGGCCGCGGCTGGCGGCCTCAAAGGCCTCCTGGGCCTGGCCCGCCTCCAGCAGCAGCAGCAGGCCAGCCACCTCCTTGGAGGGGGGGATCTCCAGGGCGGCGATGGCACCGTTGGCGCTGGCGGCGATGCTGGTGAGTTCGCGCCCGTAGGCCTGGCGGCGGTCGTCGTCGCTGAGCAGGTCGGCGGAGGCCTGCAGCAGGTCGGCGCGGGCCTGAAGGGTGTCGAGGGTGAAGCCCTGGTCAGGGGCCCGATCCAACCGTTGCTGCAGGGTGCGCAGCACCGTGGTTCCGTCGGTGGTGGGGCTCACCCCCAGCAGGCGGAAATGGTCGATCGGCAGGTCCAAGCCGGGGCGTTCCTTGAGGGCTGGACTGTAGGCAGGGTCTGCGGTTTTGGCCTTGATTGCGACACCGTTTGGTGATGGACCCCGTACAGTCACGGCAGCATCAGAGACCCCGGATAGCCGGAGCGCGCGCATGACACAGGCAGATCTCGGCCCGGTTGGACTCGGTCAGGGTGTTGCCGAGAGCGGCGCCCCGGCCTGCTCCGCCGACCAGAACGCCGTGGGCCTGCATGCGGAGCGTCTGCTGAATCTGTACCCCTCCAAGCCCGCCGAGGTGAGCCGGGATGAGGGCCTGCTGCTCTACCGCGACATGGTGTTGGGCCGGCGCTTCGAAGACAAGTGCGCCGAGATGTATTACCGCGGCAAGATGTTCGGCTTCGTTCACCTCTACAACGGCCAAGAGGCCGTGAGCACGGGGGTGATCAAGGCCATGAAGATGCAGCACGACTGGTTCTGCAGCACCTACCGCGACCACGTGCACGCCCTCAGCTGCGGCGTGCCGGCCCGCGAGGTGATGAGCGAGCTGTTCGGCAAGGAAACCGGCTGCAGCAAGGGCCGCGGAGGCTCGATGCACCTGTTTTCGAAGGAGCACCACCTGCTGGGTGGCTACGCCTTCATCGGGGAGGGCATCCCGGTGGCCCTCCCCGATGAAGGCGTAGCCACCCAGCAGGTGGTGC
>RHBP01000170.1 GCA_010030955.1 Synechococcaceae bacterium WBB_10_009
CCCTCTCAGGCGCACCGTTTCAGGGCCCCTCTCGGGGTTGGCTCGCAGATCCGCGGCCTCTCAGCCGCTTGTTGAACCTACAACACCGGGCGTCCCGGGCTTCCAGTTCAACCGGCGATCTCGCGACCGCCTCTTGAACCTACAACACCGGCTGACCGGCGTCTTTGGTTCCTGCTCACGCTTCCAAAACCCCAAAAGGCTTGGTGCGCTCGCAGCCCACAATCATACCCCTGTCTGGCGGGCGGCTGTCAACCCTCGCCCACCAGGGCATCGGCCCAGGGCTGGAACGTGTCCAGGGTGCGCTGATCGCGGGCGGCCAACACCGGGAAGTTGGCGTCGGCCAGGTCCTCCCCGGGCTGAAGGCCTTCGGGATCCCGCAGCAACCAGCGCATGGGGCACTGCAGCTCCTGCAGCACCAGCCAGGCGGCCGCCAGGTCCCAGATCTTGGGGGTGGCCTCGAGGGCGGAGATGGTCTGCCCCATGGCCACGCTCACCAGGTTGAGGCTGGCCACCCCGAGCAGGCGGATCTTCCCCGGGAAGCGTTGGTGGGGCAACTTCTGCAGCACCCCGATCGAGCGGCTGCAGAGCGAAGCACAGCCCGCCCCCTGATTGCGGGCGCTGGGGGCCTGCAGCGGTTTGCCCTTGCGCCAGGCTCCGCCACCGCGGATCGCCACGATGCGCTGCCGCAGGGGGGGCACATCCAGCACCGCCAGCACCGGCACCCCCCCCTCGAAGCGGGCCAACGAAATGGCCCAGTAGGGGATACCGGCGGCAAAGTTGGTGGTGCCATCCAACGGATCCACCACCCAGAAGGCCGGGGTGGCTGGCACCCGCTGGTTGCCCTCCTCACTCAGCACACCATCCCCCGGGTAGAGCTGCGCCAGACCGGCCACCAGTGCCGCATCGCTCCAGCGATCGCAGGCGGTGATCAGGCTGCCGTCGGCCTTGGCTTCGGAATCCAACTGGCCAAAATCCTGCCGTTGCCGCTCCGCCACCCGGTCGAGCAGTTCCCCCAGGGCATCCAAGCCGGCGGGCATGCGAAGGGGGGCGGTGATCATCCCAGCTCAGCGGCAAGAACACGGTCGAGGTTGCGGCCAGTGTCCTCGCGGAACTGGCGCGGATTGACCCGGCGCAGCAGCACCAATGCCACCACGGCGATGGCCGCCTCCAAGGCAAACACGGCGGCAAAGGGGCCGTAGGCGCCGGCCGCCTCCGGCACCAGGCTGCGGGCCAAATCCAGCAGACCACCCCCCATCACCTTGCCGAGGGCGCGGGAGTAGGCCTGGGCCAACCCCCACACCCCCACGAAGGTGCCAGCCACCTCGGGCAGGGTGAGATCCAGCATCAACACCAGCGTGGCATTGGTGCCGATGCCGGTGGCCATGCCAAACAGGGCCATCACCACCCGCAGGGCCTGGGGATTGGCGCTGAGCCCCACCAGCAGCAGCAACACCAAGGTGGCCAGGATCAGCTGACACCCCAGGCGGGCGCAAACCACCTTCCCAAGCCGCGGCACCAGCAGCAAGCCCGCCAGCAGCAGGCCCGCCAGGGTTCCCACGCCCCAGATGGCACTGAGACCGGCGGTGGCGGCAATGGGCAAGCCGAACACCTCGGCGCCGTAGCTCTCCAGGATCGGGTCCTGCAGGAACACCGCCAAGGTGAACGCCAGCAGAAAACAGAAGAACACCAGCACCTGACGGCTGGAGGTGATCACCCCCCAGGCCGCCCGCAGGGTGATGGCCTCCTCCCGATCCGCCGCCCGGCTGCGGTGCAAGGCCGCACCACGGGGCTCCATGTCCCACGTGGCCAGCAGGGTGATCGCCAGCACCGCCGCCGCCACCTTGGCCATGAATGCCAGCAGCGCAGGCTCCAGCAGGGCTGGATCGCGGATGCCATCGAGGCCCTTGAGGCTGATGGCACTCACGATCGCCCCCACCACGATGCCCACGGTGAGCAAACACCAAATCAAGCCCACGGCCCTGGGCCGCTCCTGCTCATCGGTGAGGTCAATCACCAGGGCCAGGTAAGGGGTGGTGGCCAGCGACACCGACAGCCCATAACAGGCGGCAACGCCGCACACGGCAGCGATCCCCAGGCCGATGGCCCAGCCCTGACCGCTGGCGAAGGCACTGTGAAGCCGAAAAATCATCGGCACCATCAGCACCGCAAAGCCACAAAACAGGCTGGCCCCAAGCCAGATGTATGGGGTGCGGTGGCGTCCGCCCCAGGCGTGGGCGTCGGAGATCTGTCCGAACAGGATGCGGGCTGGCGCCACCAGCTGCTCAAAGGCCAGGGCTCCGCCCACCAGCAGGCCCGGGAATCCCAGCTCGGTGAGCATCACCCGGTTGAGCAGGCCCACGAAGATCACCGCCAGGCAGCCCACACACCCCTGAAACAGGCCGAGGCGCAGCAGGCGGGGGAGGGGGAGCGACAGCCGTCTTGGTTCAGCTGAGAACCAACCTTAAGACCGCCCGCGCGGGGAGGGCTGGGCTGCGTGTGGGCTCAGCCCGCCTTGGAGCGGGCGGCGGGTGTTGTGGACACCGGTGCCGTCAGACAGGGGGGTGTGAGCGGGGAGGGGGGAACAGGCACCGTCTCGGTATCAAGCCCAGCCGGCTTCACCGCAGGCAACGCCGCCGCACGGCACTCCACGATCGAATCCAGGCCGGTGAAGCGGCGCAGGCGGAACAGGTTGATGTTGTAATCGGCGATGGCCTCAGCCCAAGCCGTTTCCGCCTGGGTGTAGTCCCGCTGGGTTTGCTGAACCTCCAGCTGGGTGGTCACCCCTGCGGCAAAGCGCAAACGCTGGAGCCGCAGCGATTCGCGCGCCGAGAAGACCGTTTTGGCTTGCGAGAGAATATTTTGATTGTTTTTGATCAGCTCATAGTAGGTTTTTTCAACCTCAAACCTAAGCCGGTTGCGTTCGTTGGAAAAACGGTATTCATTCTCCTGTGATTTTTGTTTGTATTGGCGGTAGAGCGAGCGAGCCGCGCCGCCATCAAACAGCTTCCAATTGAAGTTCAAGCCAACGGAATTCTCCACGGCATAGCCGTAGGTGCCAGGCAAATCAACGATGATCTGCTCGATGCCCGTGTAGCGGGTGGCCAGCAATGAGTTCACCAAACTCATGAACGGCTGCACGCTCGCCAGGGCACTGTTGGCCTGGCTATTGGACACGGAGATATCGAGAATGAGATTGTCGAGTTCCTCGCGAAACGTGTAGGCCGCGACGATGCTCTCCGTCAGTGGGCGCATCCCCCTGGAAGCGGGCGCGGTGGACCTGCTGATCATCGACGAAGCGTTGTCGGTGGGCGACACCTACTTCCAGCACA
>RHBP01000018.1 GCA_010030955.1 Synechococcaceae bacterium WBB_10_009
GCCCGATCGTGCGCGGCCTGATCGATTACGAGGGGGCCATGAAGGTGATCCGCGACCTCGATCGCATCAGCTTTCAGCAGTGGTTTGTGGGGCATGGCGGCAGCGAGCAGAGCATCCGCCGCATGTGGAACCCCATCGCCTACGCCCTCGGCTTCATCGATTGCGAGGCGATTTCAGCGCGCTGCATGCTGACCATCTTCATGATGTTTGCGGCCAAAACCGAGGCCTCGAAGCTCAACCTGCTCAAGGGCTCGCCCCACCGCTGGCTCACCGGCCCGATCCTCGCGTACATCCAGCAGCGTGGCGGCCAGCTGCACCTGCGCCATCGCGTCACCGACGTGCAGTTCGAGGAGGTGGAGGGCGTCACCCAGGTGTCGGGGATGACTCTCGGCACCCCCGAGGGCGACCGGCAGGTGCAGGCCGACGCCTACCTGGCGGCCTGCGATGTGCCGGGCATCCAGCGCTTGATCCCCGCCGCCTGGCGCCGTTGGCCCCTGTTTGACAACCTCTACCAGCTGGAGGCGGTGCCCGTGGCCACCGTGCAGCTCCGCTACGACGGCTGGGTGACGGAACTGGGCGATGGCGCCCTGCAGGAGGCGGCCCGCCGCGATCTGGCGCGCCCCGCCGGCCTCGACAACCTGCTCTACACCGCCGACGCCGACTTCAGCTGCTTCGCCGACCTGGCGCTGGCCAGCCCCGTGGATTACCGCAAGGAAGGCCTGGGTTCGTTGCTGCAGTGTGTGCTCACCCCCGGCGACCCCTGGATCCCCAAGACAACCGACGACATCGTGGCCGCCACCGATGAACAGGTGCGGCGCCTGTTCCCCTCCGCCGCCAACCTCAAGCTGGTGTGGAGCAATGTGGTCAAACTGGCGCAGTCGCTCTACCGCGAAGCGCCCGGCATGGAGCCCTTCCGGCCCGACCAGCGCACCCCCGTGCGCAATTTCTTCCTGGCGGGCAGCTACACCAAGCAGGACTACATCGATTCCATGGAAGGCGCCACCATGAGCGGACACCTGGCCGCCGCCGCCATCCTTGGGCGGCCGGTGGCGCTGGCCACCAACGCCGCCGTGGCCTGATCCCCTCCCGAGAACCACCATGGGCCGTTGGCTCGAGCACACCGTCACCACGGACATCCAGGCCCCGGTGGAGCAGGTGTGGACCGTCTGGAGCGACCTGGAGGCCATGCCCCGCTGGATGCATTGGATCGAGTCGGTGACCACCACCCCGGGTGATCCCGACCTCACCGATTGGACCCTGGCCGCCCAGGGCTTCCGCTTCCATTGGAAGGCCCGCATCACCCAGCGGGTGGAGGCCCAGCAGCTGCACTGGGAATCGGTGGGGGGCCTCCCCACCAAAGGGGCCGTGCGCTTCTACCCGGAGGCCGGGGCCACCGCCGTGAAACTCACCGTGAGCTACGAGCTGCCGGGGGTGTTGGCGCCGTTGATGGAACCCACCATCCTGGGGGGGATCGTGACCAAGGAGCTCCAGGCCAACCTGGACCGCTTCCGTGATTTGGTGCAGAGCGGCTATGGGCGCAAAGGATTCGGAGCAGCGACTAGCTCCAAACGCTCCTCCCAGGCCGCCGATCGATTTTTTGATCGAGCCGTGGAAGCCCTGGGGCGGTCGGACCAAACGGGGGCGTTGCTCGCCCTGCGCGCCGCCCTGGCCGCCCAGCCCACCCACGTGCCAAGCCTCAACGAACTGGGGGCCGTGATGCTGAGCAACGGCGATGCCACCGAAGCGCTGGGGTGCTTTGAGCGCGCCCTGCCGGTGGCAACCGATGCCCAGCGCCCCCAAGTGCTTAACAATCTGGCGTGTGCGCTGCTGGAGCTGCAGCGGCCTGAGGCCGCACTGGAGCGGCTGGATCTGGCCCTCACGCTTCTGCCTGACCATGCCCAGGCGCGCTGCCAGCGGGGGGTGGCCTTGCAGGCCCTTGGCCGGTTGCCAGAGGCGCAACAGCAGCTTGAGCAGGCGGTGCAAGCCAACCCGAGCGATCCCAAGGCCCTGGTGAATCTGGCGTTGGTTCATCAGGAATTGGATCAGCTTCAGGCCGCGTTGGCGTGCGCCAAGCGGGCGTTTGAACGGGCCCCCAACGACCACAACATCCGTTGGCTACTGGCGACATTGCTGTTGGCATCGGGCCTGGCAGCGCAGGCCTGGCCGTTGTTTGAAAGCCGGTTGTTCGCCGACAACGCCATCGGTCTTTACGCCTACCCCGATCTGCCGGTGTGGGACCCGAGCAGCGAACCTTCGCCCCCCACGCTGCTGCTGGTGGCGGAACAGGGTTTGGGGGACTGTCTGATGTGGCTGCGTTTCCTGCCCCTGCTGCGGCCGATGTGCCAGCGGATCGAGTTGTGTGGCCCGGCTTCGCTGCAGCCTCTTCTCGGGGGCCTGCAGCTGGTTGACGCTTACCTCACCCCGGAAACACTGGAGCAATCCACAGCCCAGCGGTTTCTGCCGCTGCTGTCGTTGGGGTTGGCGGTGCCGGATCTGCTGGGGCAGGCCGCTGCCTGTTTGGCTGCGCTCCACGTCCAACCGCCCCAACGGTCCCTGGATCACTGGCGCAGCCTGCGGGATGCGACACCCGAGGCCCTGTTGGTGGGAGTGCATTGGCAGGGCAATCCCATGGCGGAGGGGCGTTCGCACCTGCGGGGCCGCTCGATGCCGTTGGCTGCGCTGCGGTCTCTGCAGCAGCTGCCCAACTGCCAGTGGGTGTCGCTGCAGTACGGAGCCGGTGAGGAGCAGATCACCGCCGCGGATCGCCGTCAGTGGTTTGTGCCTTGGCAGGACCAAGTGGACCAGGCGCCCAGCCTCGAGGATCGGGCAGCCCTGCTCAGGGCCTGCGACCTGTTGGTGACCACCGATTCGATGGTGGCTCACCTGGCTGGTCTGGTGGGGACGCCCACCCTGCTGCTGTTGCACCACTGCCCGGAATGGCGTTGGCGTGAGGGTGCTTGCCCTGGGCTCTACCCCACGCACACCATCCTTCGGCAGCGGTCGGCAGGGGATTGGCAGCCCGTGGTTGCTGACGCGGCCGCAAGGATTGGGCAGTGGCCCCGTCGCGCCTGACACCCATGACGCCTGTTCTCTCCTTGCTGAGACCCGTGGCCATCAGCCTGGCTGTTGGGTCACTGGTGGCATGCCAGCCCCCTGGTCAGGATCCACCCGCCGCATCGGCCCCAGCACCGGTGCCGGCAGCTGTGACCTCGGCCCCTCCCTTGGGGGCTTCAGCCGCCGGCTTCACCCCCCTGCCCTCCCCCGAGCAGGTGCTGGCTGCCCTGCCGGTGGGGCGCCCCGATCCCTTTGCGCCGGTGGTGGCCCCCGCCCAGGCGGCCGGACCAGCGGCCGGGTCGCCAGCGGATGCCCTGCGGCTCACGGGGGTGCTGCGCTCCCGCCATGGCCCCCAAGCGTTCGTGCAGCTGGCTCCCGGCCAAAGCGGCGCGGTGTGCGTGGGCCCCCGGGGGCGCTGCTCCGGCTCCGGCCTGCCGCCCCTGTTGCCACCGGGCTGGAGCGTGGAGCGCATCGATGTGGCCCAGGGCCGTCTGCTGCTCAACCAGGCGGGCCAGCGGCGGATCCTCAGCCTTTAGGCGGCGCCAGGCCCCAGGGCCCGTTCGCAGGCGGCCACCAGTCCCTCGAGGTCGTGGGGGTTGGCCTCCGCATCCACCCGGCCCAGGGCCTGCAGGCAGCTCTGGCTGGTCTGCGGCCCGATCGACACCAGCGCCACCCCCTCCAGTTGCTGCCGCCAGCCCTCACCAAAGCGCTGCTCCAGCAGCTGGGCGGTGTGCCGCACGGTTTTGCCGCTGCTGAAGGTGATCGCATCCACCTGGCCCGCCGCCAGGGCGGCGGCGGTGGCGGCCGGCAGCGCCTCCGGGCAGCGGGATTCGTAGGCGGCCACCTCCACCACCCGCGCCCCGGCCTCTCCAAACGCCTCCGCCAGCAGGGTGCGGCCGCCGCTCTGCACCCGCGGCAGCAGCAGCCGCAGCCCCCAACCCGACACGGGGAAATGGTCGATCAGGCTGTCGGCCACAAATTGGGGCGGCACGAAATCGGCCGGCGCCCCCAGGGCCTCGAGCTGCGCCGCGGTTTTGCGGCCCACCGCTGCGATTTTCAGGCCCCTGGGCCGATGGGCCAGGCCCGAACCCAGCCGCCGCAGCCGCTGCTCCACCGCATCCACGCCGTTGGCGCTGGACACCACCAGCCAGTGGAACTCCTCGAGCTCCGCCAGGGCATCGTCCAGGGGGCCCCAGCTGTCCGGTGGGCCGATCACCAGGGCCGGCAGGTCGAGCACCGTGGCGCCCGCCTGCTCAAACAGCCGCCGCGCTTCCCCCAGGTGCTGCTCGGCGCGGGTCACGGCGATCGTGCGGCCATCCAGGGGCATCGCCATGGTTCAGGCCTCCAGCTTCACCAGCGCTCCGGCCTGCTGGTGCAGGTGGCGGGCCTCCTCGTCGCGCCCCAGCTGCGCCAGCAGCGTGATGGCCTGGCGGAAGCTGCTGCGGGCCCCCTCGATGTCGCCCCCCAGCAGCAGGGCCACCGCCAGGTTCTGGTGGGTTTCGGGGTGCTCCGGCTGCAGCCGCCGGGCCTCGCGGTAGGCCTCCAGGGCACCCGCCAGGTTCCCCTGGCGGCGGCGGATCAGGCCAAGGTTGTACCAGCCCAGGCCGATCTCCGGCGCCACGGCGGTGGCCCGTTGGCAGAGCTCCTCCGCCTCCTGGGGGTTGCCCCGCTCCAGCAGCAGGGCCGCCAGGTTGAGCCGCGCCGCCAGGGTGAGCCGCGGCGCCAACGGCACCGCCAGGGCCTGGCGGTAGAGCGCTTCGGCGGCCTCCGGGTGTTGCGGCGCTTCGGCCATGGCCAGGTGCAGCAGCAGCTCGTAGCGCTCCGCATGGGCCCCCTCCGGGCAGCGCTCTAGCCCTTGCCGCAGCAGCGCCAGCCCCCGCTCGAGCTGGCCTTCCGCCACCTCCAGGCTGCCGAGTTTGGCGCAGGCGTAGGGGTCGCCCGGGCAGCGCTCCAGCTCCGCCTCCATGGCCGCCCGCAGCCGCTGGGCCTTGTCGCCCTGGGCCAACAGCTCCGGCCGGTAGCCGTCGTGGTCGAGGGCGGGTTGGGGGCAATCGGCGATGCGCCAGTGGGGCTCGCGCTCCAGCAGCGCCGCCACGCTGTCGTCCACCATCGCGTGGTACGCCCGGCTCCACTGGATCGCCGGGTGCCGGCGGAACAGGCGGCTCACGTTGGAGTAGGGCGATTGCACGGCGCCCCGCTCATGGCGCAGCAGGTTGATCAGCAGCACATCCGGTTGGGCCATCAGGGCCCGCAGCGGCGCCCAGGCCTCCGGCCGCAGCCGTTCATCGGCATCGAGCACCAGCACCCAATCGCCGCTCACCCATTGCAGGGCCTGGTTGCGGGCCGGGGCAAAGTCGCCGGGCCAGGGAATCTGCTCCACCCGCGCCCCCAGGGCCCGGGCCCGGGCCACGGTGTCGTCGGTGGAGCCCGTGTCCACCACCACCAGCTCATCGGCGAAGCCCTGCACCGAGCGCAGGCAGGCCTCGATTTGCGCGGCCTCATTGCGCACGATCATCGAGAGGCTGAGCATGGGGGTGCCAGCGGGCGGCAGGCCCGAGGCTAGTGGGGCTCAGTCGGTGAAGCCCCCCTCCAGGGCACTGCCCGCCAGCCCCAGCCGCTGCAGCACCAGGGCCTGGGCCTCGGGCATCTGGCCGGGGCTGTAGGCCGCCGGCAGCTGTGGCGGCAGCAGCGGCCGCAGGCTCTGCCAGAGGTAGGGGCTGCCGTACGTACACCGCCAGCCCCGCCAGCCGCCGGGCGGCCAGCAGCTGGCGCAGCACCGCCGGCCAGGGTTCGTCTCCGCCGGCGCTGCCCCGGAAGGGGTTGCCGCGCACCAACAGCTGCAGCAGCACCGGCCCCTCCCCCAGGCGATCCAGGGCCAGGGGCGCGTCGGGATCACCGCTCCAAGGGCTGGGGCTGAGGCCATCCAGCAGGCGCGTTTGATAGCCGGCCGCGGCGGGGCGCAGCAGCGCCGGCGCCCGGGCCGGCAGCTGCGGGCTGTTGAGCTGGCTGTCGAGCCGGATCAGGTTCACCCCGGGGCCCCTGGGCAGCGTCCCGCCGCCGTGGCGCTCCAGGCTCAGCTCCAGCAGCTCGGCCGTCAAGGCCCGATCCTCCGGGTTCACCAGTTGCTCCAGCTGCGCCAGCAGGGCCTCCAGGCTCGCCGGGGCGGGCTCCGCAGGGCAGAGGGCCAGGGCCCGTTGGCGCCGCTCCAGGCTCTCCTGCAGCCGTTCCGGGCTGATGCGCCCCGCCTCCACCGCCCGCTCCAGCCCATCGAGGGCGGCCTCGGCATCGGCGGGCATCAGGATCAGATCGGCGCCCGCACGGAAGGCCAGCTCCGCCGCCTCCGCCGGCCCGTGCACGGCGCTGATCGCCTCCATCACCAGCGCATCGGTCACCACCAGGCCCGTGAACCCCAGCCGCCGCCGCAGCAGCCCCGTGAGCACCGGTTCCGACAGGGTGGCGGGCCGCTCGGCATCCAGGGCCGGCAGCTGCAGGTGGGCCGTCATCACCGAGGCCACCCCCGCGGCGATGGCCGCCTGGAAGGGGGGCAGCTCCACCGCCTCCAGCCGCTCCCAGCCATGGGGGATCACGGGCAGCTCCAGGTGGGAATCGGTGCTGGTGTCGCCATGGCCCGGGAAGTGTTTGGCGCAGGCCAGCACCCCTTCGGCCTGGCAGCCCCGCAGGAAGGCGGCCGCCAGGGCGGAGGCCGCCGGCACGGTGTCGCCCCAGGCCCGCACGTTGATCACCGGGTTGGCGGGGTTGTTGTTCACGTCGCAGACGGGCCCCAGCACCCAGTTGAGCCCCAGCCGCCGCGCCTGGCGGCCCGTGCAGCGGCCGTAGCGCTCCGCCAGCCCCTCGGCCCGCTCGGGATCCTCCCCGTGCAGCCGCCCCAGCGCCAGCGGCGGCACCAGCCAGCTGGCCCCCTCAAAGCGTTGGCCCACCCCCTCCTCCACATCGGCGCAGAGCAGCAGCGGCTGGCCGGCCCATTGGCGCAGCTGCGCGCAGCGCAGGCGCAGCTCCTCGGCGCTGCCCCCCAGCAGGATCACCCCGCCCACCCCCTGCTGCAGCAGGCGGCGCAGCTCGCCATTGCCCAGCTCCCAGCGGGGGTAGCGCCGTTGGCCGTCGCGGCTGTGGCCGCTGCCCCGCACCACCAACAGGCTGGCCAGCTGGCGGCGCAGCGTGGCGCTAGGGGGTGCCATCGCCGCTGACCCCGGTGCCCTCGGGAATCTCGCCCCGCTCCTGGCGCTGCTGCTCCAGCTGGTTCAGCAGCCCTAGCACCGAGGTGCCCTGTTCCAGACCCCGATCGAGCTGGAACACCACCTCCGGGGTGCGGCGCATGTTGAGGCGGCGGCCCAGTTCACCCTTCACGTAGCTGGCCGCCGAGCGCAGCCCCGCCAGGGCCTGCTGCTGGGCCTCGGCACTGCCGTACACACTCACGAAGATCTTGCAGTGCTGCAGGTCGCCGGCCACCTCCACGTTGGTGACGCTCACCATCCCCAGGCTGACCCGCTCGTCTTTGATGCCGCTCACCAGCAGCTCGCTCACCTCGCGGCGGATCAGGGCCGCCACCCGCTCGACGCGCCTGCCCTGGGCCATCGCTACGCGCTCACATCTGCGCTCACCATGGCACGCAGAATCAGGCTCAGGCTCAGCAATCCGCTCACCAGCGCCCCCACCAGCGCCACGGCGGTCACCGGGTTGCTGCGGCGCTGGGCCAGGGGTTCAAACACCGAGTTGGCCACACCGAGGCCAAAGGCGATCAGGTAGCGCGGATAGCGCGTGACGTTGAGGAAGAAATCCCGCATCGGGGCTGGGCGGTGGCCTGGTTCTGCTGGCTACTCTGCCGCCAAAGGGCTCAAAGCCGATGTTGGAGCTCCATCAGTTTCGCCATTCCGCCTTCTGCGAGAAGGTGCGCCTGGTGCTGGCGGCCAAGCGGTTGCCCTACACCGTGGTGGAGGTGGTGCCGGGCCTCGGCCAGGTGCAACTGCTGCGAATCTCCGGCCAGCGGCAGGTGCCGGTGCTGGTGGATGGGGCGGAGGTGGTGGCCGACTCCAGCGCCATCGCCCTGCACCTGGAGCGGCTGCAGCCGGAGCCGGCGCTGCTGCCCGCCGATCCGGCCCTGCGGGCCCAGGTGCTGCTGCTTGAAGACTGGGCCGACACGGCCCTCGCGGCCGGGGCCCGGCTGGCGCTGGTGCAGGCCGCCGCCGCCGACCCGGTGCTGCGCGCTGGCCTGTTGCCCGAGGCCACCCCGGCGCCGCTGCGCTCCCTCACCGCTGCCCTGCCGGGCGATCTGCTGCGGGGCGTGGGCCAGGTGATCGACCACGGCGGCCTGGAGCAACTGCGCCGCAACCTTGAGCAGCTCTGCGCCCTGGTGCAGGGGCAGCCCTATCTGGTGGGTGAAGCGCTCACCCTGGCGGACCTGGCGGTGATGGGTCAGCTGTCGCTGCTGCGCTTCCCGGAGAGCGCCGGCGCCCCCTTGGCGGGCCGCGGGGTGCCCGGCTTGGCCGACGACCCACAACTGGCGCCGCTGTGGGCCTGGCGCGACCAGCTCGGTGCCCAGCTGGGCCGGCCCTAGGGCTGCGTTGGCTCCGGCGCCGACAACGGTTCGCGCTCAAGGGTGAGTTGGCCTCTCCAGCTGCCCACTGCCTCCGCCGCCAGCCCATCGGCGGGGGATCCGTCCGTAGCGGGCCTGCCACTGCTCGGCCTCGATCTGATCCGGGCTGACCCGCCGGTAGCGGCTCAGGGTTTCCACGCGGCTCACCCGCGGATCGCCGGGGCCATGCAGCACCTGCAGGGCCAGCTCATCCGCCAGAAACAGGTCGGCGGCCGGTTGGCTGCTGCGCCGCCCCACCACCGTGGATTCCAACTGCTGATCCCCCGCCAGCTCCGCCAGTTGCCGGTTGGGGTTGCGCGGGTCATCCCGCACCGTGATCAGCTGATCCCCCAGCAGGGCCCGGCCGATGGCGGTGGCATTGAAGGCCCGCTCCCCCACCGCCGCACCGCCTGCGGTGGCCTGAAAACGCACGCTGTAGTGCAGATCGGGCCCGTGGCCGCTGGGGTCGTGGCTGGTGGCCCGCCACTGGCCGGCGAACCAATCGGGGTAGAGCAGGTCGTGGCCGCGGCGGGGGCGCGGCAGCGGCGCCGGCAGGCTCCAGGCCGGCCAGGCCTGCAGCCGCTGCTCCAGGGGCTCGGCGGCAGCCTGAGCTGGCGCCGCGGCTCCGGCCAGGAGGCACACCAGCAGGGGGGCCAGCAGCAGGCGCACCAGCTCCGAAGCAGACAAACGGGGCAAGGGGCGTGGCAGGCTGCGGCGATCCTGGCGGACCCCAGGGGCTGCCGTTGCTGCCGGACCGTGATGTCGGATCCCCTCATCCGCGAGCTCGATCACTACGTGGTGCTGGAGCCCGGCAGGGCGGAGCAGCTGCTCACGGCCGCCGACACGCTGCCCTGGCTGGAGCACCACTTGGCGCGCTTGACCGAGCCCCCAGCCGACCTGGCGGCCCTGCCGGATGGGGCGGCCCGGGCCCAGCGCCTCCTGGAAACCGCCTGTGAGCTGGAAGTGGAGCCCGGTGTGGCGGTGCAGTGGTTTGCAGTGCGGCTGGAGCCTCCGGCCCTCAGTTGATCGAGCGGCCGCGCTCCCCGGCCTCATTCACCACCTCCAGGCGGTGCTGGGGTGGGGCGCTGCGTTGCTTGATCACCGAAGGCAGCGCCTCCAGGATTTGGGCCGCCACCTGATCGGCGGGGCGGCCGTCCTGCTCGATGTGCAGGTCGGCCTGGGCGTAGAGGGGCCGCCGCTGCTCCAGCAGTTCCGCCAGCCGGGCGGCCGGATCGGGGGCCTCCATCAGGGGCCGGGGGGTGGGATCGGCGCTCAGCCGCTGCAGCAGCAGGGCCTCGGGGGCATCCAGCCAGATCACCACCCCCTGGTGCAGTTGGCCCCAGTTCTGCGGCTGGGTCACCACGCCGCCGCCGGTGGCCACCACCAGCGAGTGCCAGCTGGCGATCTGATTGAGCACCGCCGCCTCCAGGCGGCGAAATTCCGCCTCTCCGTCGGTGGCGAAAATCTCGGGGATGGGCCGCCCCGCCACCTGCTCGACGCTGGTGTCCGCATCCAGGAAGCGATACCCCAGCTGCTGGGCCAGGTGGCGGCCTGCGGTGCTTTTGCCGCTGCCCATCATCCCCACCAAGTAGAGGTTGAGGCCCTCCAGGCGCTGTCGCAGGGTGCTGTGGGGGGCGGTCATTGGGCTGCTGCCAGGCCGGCGGCCATCCTTCTTAGGATGCGCGATCACCACATGCGCTGTCATGACCCCGCCCGTGATGGCGGCGCCCCCGGCGAGCCCGGTGCCCGCCCCGGTTCTCCCCCATGGCCAGGGCCGCCCCTGTGTGATCACCCGGCGGGCCACCTTCAGCGCCAGCCACCGCTATTGGCTGCCCGAGCTCAGCGCTGAACAAAACCGGGCCCGCTTCGGCGCCTGCAGCCTGGAGCCCGGCCACGGCCACAACTACGAGCTCACCGTGGCCATGGGGGGAGGCCTCGATGCCGACGGCATGGTCCTCAACCTCTCGGAGGTGAAGCACGCCATCCGTGAGCAGGTCACCGATCAGCTCAATTTCCGTTGCCTCAATGGGGTCTGGCCCGAGTTTGTGCTCGAGCGGCCCGAGGCGATGCTGCCCACCACCGAGGCCCTGGCCCTGGCCATTTGGCGCCGTCTGGCGCCCCACCTGCCGCTGCTGGGCCTGCGGCTGCACGAAACCGACACCCTCTGGGCCGATGTGCTCGGCGATTCCATGGAAGCCTTCCTCACCATCCGCACTCACTTCGCCGCCGCCCATCGTCTGGCCCGGCCTGAGCTCAGCGCGGAGCAGAACGACGCCATCTACGGCAAGTGCGCCCGTCCCCACGGCCATGGCCACAACTACCTGCTGGAGGTGACCGTGCGCGGCGGCATCGACCCCCGCACCGGCATGGTCTGCGACCTGGCGGCCCTGCAGGAGCGCGTCGATGCCCTGGTGGTGGAGCCGTTCGACCACACCTTCCTCAACAAGGACGTGGCCCATTTCGCCACCACGGTGCCCACCGCCGAAAACATCGCCCTGCACATCGCCGATCTGCTGAGCGCCCCGGTGGCGGAGTTGGGGGCCACCCTGCACAAGATCCGGCTGCAGGAAAGCCCCAACAACGCCGCCGAGGTGTTCGCCGAGGTGCCCCAGCTGGGCATGCGCCCCCAAGCCCTCGAGGCGCTTGCCGGCGCCTGAGCTGCGGTTGGTGCTGGCGGTCAGCCTCGATGGCCGCCTCGCCCCCGCCGATGGCGGTGCCGCCCAGCTGGGTGGCCGCGGCGACCGCCGCGCCCTCGAGGAGGCCCTGGCCTGGGCCGATGGCTGCCTGATCGGCGCCCGCACCCTGCGGCTGCACGGCTCCACCTGCCTGATCCATGGGCAAGACCTGCTGGCCGAACGCCGCCGCCAGGGGCGCTCCGACCAGCCCCTGGCCCTGGCGGTGAGCCGCGCGGGGGATCTGGATCCCGCCCTGCCCTTTTTCCAGCAGCCCCTGCGGCGTTGGTTGTTGCGCCCCGCGGGCCTGGGCCCGCTGCCCAGCGGGTTTGAGCGAGAGCTGCCGCTGCAGACCTGGCCGCAGGTGTTGGCGGCCCTGGGTGCTGCGGGGCTGCAGCGCCTGGTGCTGCTGGGGGGGGCGGAGGTGGCAGGTCAGCTGCTGCAGCAACGGCTGGTGGATGCCCTGCAGCTCACCCTCTGCCCGCAGCTGTTGGGCGGCGGCCACGCCTGGCTGCCGGCGGCGCTGCGGTTGGAGCCCAACCGTTGGGTTCTCGAGGAGCAGCGGCCCCTCGGCGGCGATGAACTGCTGCTGCGCTACCGGCGCCTCAGGGCACCGGCGCCGGTGCCGGTGCCGCCGCTTTGAAGCGTTTGGCCAGCTCGCGGATGGGCACGTCCTGGAAGCTGTCGGGCGGCAGCCCCAGCAACCGCCCGGCACAGCGTTTCACCACCACTTCGCTGTCGTCGCCGAAGCGGCCCGCCAGCAGCTCGCTCATCACCCCCAGCCCCCGGCCGCTGCGTTCGGTTTCATCCACCAGGCAGCGGCTGGTGGGGCCCGCCAGGGCCCGGCAGGGCGGCCCCATGCGCTCTTCGAGGCCCTTGTCGCCGGCGGCGGCCCATTGCTGGCAGGCCGCGGTGATGCGCAACTCCAGTTGGGGCCGCATCAGCGACAACAGCGGCGCCAACAACCCCGCCTGGGCGGTGGTTGGGGTCGCCGCCAGCAGCAGCGCGCTGCCTAGGGTGCCGGCCGCAGCCCCAAGCCCTCGCCTGCCCTGATGGTTGAGCTCACGGCCCGCTGGCATCGCGCGATGGCGGAGATTCCCGAGGCCCAGTGGCATGCCCTCACGGCTGCGGATCCGATTCCCTTTTACTCCTGGCGCTGGCTGGTGCGGCTCGAGCGCAGCGGCAGTGTGGTGCCGCGCCAGGGCTGGCAGCCCTGCCATCTGGGCCTCTGGCAGGGCGAGCAGCTGATCGCAGCGGCCCCCCTCTACCTCAAGGGGCACAGCTACGGCGAGTTTGTGTTCGACCAATCCTTCGCCCAGCTCGCCGCCCAGCTGGGCCACCGCTACTACCCGAAGTTGTTGGGCATGAGCCCGCTCAGCCCCGTTGTGGGCTACCGGTTTTTCACCGCCCCAGGCCAGGACGCCGCCGCCCTCACCCCGCTGATGCTGGAGCTGATCGATGGCTTCTGCCGCGAGAACGGCATCTTCAGCTGCAATTTCCTCTACGTGGATCCCCAATGGCGCCCCCTGGCGGAGGCGGCCGGCTGCCACACCTGGCTCAACCAGCAGAGCCTGTGGAGCAACCAGGGCTACACCTGCTTCGACGACTACCTGGCCAGCTTCAACGCCAACCAGCGCCGCAACATCAAGCGGGAGCGCAAGGCGGTGCAGGCGGCCGGCCTCAGCGTGACTCCGCTGGTGGGGGAAGCCATCGGCCCGCGGCTGCTGCAGCGCATGCACCACTTCTATGCCCAGCACTGCGCCCGCTGGGGGCCCTGGGGCAGCAAGTACCTCACGGCGGAGTTTTTTGAACACAACGCCGACGAGCTGCGGCCGTCGTTGGTGTTGTTCAGTGCCCACCGCGGCGACCCCCAGGATCCGGTGGCGATGTCGCTCTGCGTGCACAGCCAGGAGCAGCTCTGGGGGCGCTACTGGGGCAGCGATGTGGAGGTGGAGAACCTGCACTTCGAGGTGTGTTACTACGCGCCGATTGCCTGGGCGATCGCCAACGGCGTGCAGCGCTTTGACCCCGGTGCCGGCGGCAGCCACAAACGGCGCCGGGGCTTTGTGGCCCGCCCCCACGCCAGCCTGCACCGCTGGTACGACGAGGAGTTTGAGACGATCCTGCGCCGTTGGCTGCCGGAGGCCAACCGCGAGCAGCTGGCCGAGATCGAGGCGGTGAATGCGGAGTTGCCGTTCACCGCGTCGGCCCCCAGCCTGGCTGAGTTCAAGGCCGAATCGGCTGCGTAGCATCGCCGCATGAGCAGCTTTTCCGCGGAGCAGCGCCAAGAGCTCGATGGGCGCCTCTCCCAGCGCTTCATCGCCCTGGATCCGGCTGGCTACTTCCTGATCAAGCTCGACCGCGCCGCGGGGGAGCTGATCGCCGAGCACTACGGCAACGGCATCGACGAGCGCGGCCTGGCCACCGATCCCGACACCGGTGAGGTGATCCGTTGCCGCGGCACCGGCCCCCGCGCCCCGCTGGCCACCTACCGCGGCCGCAGCGCCAAGGAGCTGGGCATGGCCCTCACCGAAGGCGATGGGCCCTTCCCCCTGAGCCGCCTGGATCATGCCCTCTACCTCGGGCGTGAATTGCAGAAGGCGGAGCGTTGCCTCGACGACGGCAGCGACTACATCCAGGACTGATTCAGGCGGGCCGCGATCAGACCGGTTGCAGTTCGCGGCTGGCCGCGGCGGGTGCCTGGGGCGGCTCCGGGGGCAGGGCCTGGAGCTGCTCCTGGATTTCGCGGGTCACCACGGCGCGGTATTCGAGGAAGTGCTCGTTGTGGGCCAGCACCACCAAGAACTGCTCGAGCACCGCGGGGTTCTTGCGCGCCACCTCCAGCAGCGAACGCCAGAAGCGCCAACGGGTGTCGCGCTTGAGCCCCTGCCGCCAGATCACGATCAGCAGGGCACGCACATCGTTCCAGGCGGGCAGGGTGGCCTTGCCGAAGGCCGCCGGCACGTATTGCTGCCAGAGGGGTTTGCCCATCTTCAGGTAGTAGTGCTTCACCCGATCGATGTAGGCGTTGGGCTCGTAGAGCCGGCAGAAGGCGTCGACGTACTCGTTGGCGATGTCGCGGATCGGCCGGGTGGGCACGAAGTTGAGCAGGTTGGTCTGGTTGACCCCCTTGGCATCGGCCTTCTCCTGGATCAGCCGGCCCTCCTTCTCCAGGCGGTGCCAGAGGCCGGTGTTGGGCAGCGCCTGCAACATGCCCATCATCGCGGCGGGGATGCCGGTGCGGGTCACGAAGGTCACGATGCGATCGCCGGCGCCGGTTTTCTCACCGTCGAAACCGATGATGAACCCCGCCATCACCCGCAGGCCGTAGGAGGTGATGCGGTCCACCGATTCCTCGAGGGAACTGCGGGTGTTCTGGTGCTTGCCGGCGATCGAGAGGCTGGCCTCATCCGGCGTTTCGATGCCCAGGAACACCGAATCGAAACGGCATTCCGCCATCATCTGCATCAGCTCGTCGTCGGAGGCCAGATCCACCGAGGCCTCCGTGGCGAAGCTGAACGGGTAGCCGCGATCGATTTGCCACCGCTTGATGGCCGGCAGCAACAGCTTGGCGTTGCGCTTGTTGCCGATGAAGTTGTCGTCCACCAGGAAGATGGAGCGGCGCCAACCCAGGTCGTAGAGGCATTGCAGCTCGGCGATCAGCTGCTCGGGTGTTTTGGTGCGCGGCTTGCGGCCGTAGAGCACGATGATGTCGCAGAACTCGCACTGGAACGGGCAGCCGCGCGAGAACTGCACGCTCATCGAGTCGTAGGCGTCGAGCTGCAGCAGATCGAAGCGGGGCACCGGTGTGCCGGTGACATCCGGCTTCTCGCCGTTGGCGGAGAAGCGCCCCTGGCGCTCGCCCCGCTCGATCGCCTCGATGAACAGGGGCAGGGTGATCTCCCCCTCATCGAGCACCTTGAAATCGGCCAGGCTGAGCTCCGGGGCATCCGGCGTGGAGCTGGCGAATGGTCCCCCCACGGCCACCGGCAGGCCGCGCTGCTTGGCGCGGGCGATCTGCTCGGCCATGTCGGCCTTCTGAACGATCATCCCCGACACCACCACCAGCTCGGCCCAGGCCCACTCGGCGTCGGTGACCTCCCGCACGTTGCGGTCGACCAGTTTCATCTCCCAGTGCTGGGGCAGCAGGGCGGCCACCGTGACCATGCCCAACGGGGGCAGCAGCACCTTGCGGTTCACCAGCTCGAGGATCTTCTCGTAACTCCAGAAGGTCTTCGGGAATTCGGGATAGATCAGCAGGGTGCGCATGCCGTGCTCGGAGTGACCCTTTTGTTGCCTGCACCCTAGGAGCAGCACTGGGCCGCGGTGGCTCTGCTGTAATGGCTCCGACACCTGCACAACACCAAGCCGCCATGGGCCCTGTGATCTATCTCGCACTGGTGGGTGGCGGCCTGGTGGCTGCGGCTGCCATTTCGTTTGTGTTGCGCGGCATCAAGCTGATCTGATCGGCCCGATGGCTGAGGCTTAGCTGAGGCTGGCGGCCCCTAGGCGCATCGCCCGTTGCTGCCACAGCTCCACCAGCCCCAGCAGGGCCCCCAGGCCCCCCAGCAACGCCAGGGTTCCCCAGAGGCCTCCGGGCACCACGCCGATCAGCCCCGCGGCCGCCAAGCCGCTGAGGCCCCCTCCCCCCAAAAAGGCGATCTGCCCCAGGCCCGCCATCCGCCCCCGCAACACCTGCGGGGCATGCACCTGGATGATCAGGTTGGTGCCCGCCAGCAGGCAGGCGGTGCCCGCCCCGATCAGGAAGGCCATCGCCAGGCCCCAGGCCTGGGCCCCATGCAGGCTGAGCCCAAGCTGGGCCAGGCCGGTGATCAGCGTGCAGCCCCCCAGCAGCAGCCCGGGCCGGCGGCCGAAGGCCTCCGCCCGGCGCTGCAGCAGCACCCCGCCGCTGATGCTGCCGGCGGCGATCACGCTGGTGAAGATCCCCAGGGCCAGCGGGCTGGGGCCCAGCAGCTCAAAGGCCAGCAGGGGCGCCAGGCCCGGGTGGAAGAAGCCCACCAGGCAGGCCACACCGGTGAACAGGAGCACGTGGCGCAGGGGTGCGCCGCAGCCCCGCCAGGCGGCCCCCAGGCTGGCGGCCTCGCCCGCTTGGCTGCGGCGTTCCCGCTGCCGCGCCGGAGCCATGCACCACACCAGGGTGGCGATGGGCAGCAGGTAGGTGGCGGCATCCAGGCTGAGGGCCAGGGTGGGGCCCGTGGCGGCCAGCAGCAGCCCACCGATCGGCGGGCCCACCAACTTGCCCACGTTGAAGATCACCGAAAAACTGGCCAGGTAGGGGCCCAGCTGCTCCGCCTCCTGCACCAGCAGGGCCACGTATTTGTTGCGGGCCGTGAGCTCGTAGGTGCTCGCCACCCCCACGCCGAGGGTGCTCAGCAGCAGCAGCAGATCCTGTTGGCGGCCCTGGCTGAGCGGGATGGCCAGGGCCCCCAGGGCGGCGGCGGCGAACAGGGCCCACTGGGCCCGGATCAGCACCCGCTCGCTGCCGATGCGGTCGGTGAGCACGCCGGCGGGGCCGCTCACCACCAGGGTGGGCAGCGTGAGCAGGGCGAAGTTGAGCGCCAGCAGCAGCGGGTCGCCGGCGCCCTCCATCAGCAGCCAGCCCTTGGCGGTGAGCCCTGCGAACGACCCGGCGGTGCTCAGGCCGGAGGCCAGCAGGAAGGTGGTGCGCTGGTGACGGGTGAGTTGGCTGCGGAGCCGCCCGAGGGCCTGGCGCGGGGCTGCGACGGTGCGAACGATGCGGTTCAAACCCCGCTCCGGCGGGCGGCGAGCGCGTCGCCCACCATCGCCTTCGCCCCCACCACCTCACCGATCAGGTCGTAGGTGTCGGCGGCGGTGATGCGCACCGGCACCAGGGTCCCCGGGGCGGCGCTGAGCCCGCCTGCGCCGGGCATCACCCGCACCTCGCCATCCACCTCCGGTGCAAACCGGGCGCAGCGGCCGATCATCTCGCCGGTGCTGGGGTTCTCCTGCTCGATCAGCACATCCACGATGCGCCCAACCCAGGCGGCATTGCGCGCGGCGGCGATCGGTTGCTGCAGGGCCATCAGGCGGTCTTTGCGTTGCTGCGCCACCTCCGGTGGCACCGGGTTGGGCAGCTCGGCGGCGGGGGTGCCCTCCTCCGGCGAGAAGGTGAACACGCCCACGTGGTCGAAGCGCTGCTCGGCCACGAACGCCAGCAGGTGCTGGAAGTGCTCCTCGGTTTCCCCCGGGAAGCCCACGATGAAGGTGGTGCGCAACACCGCATCCGGCAGTTGCTCGCGGATGCGGGCCAGCACCCCGGCGGTGACATCCGCCTGCCAGGGGCGGTTCATGGCCTTGAGCACCTCGGGGTGGCTGTGCTGCAGGGGGAGATCCAGGTAGGGCAGCACGTTGGGCACCTCCCGGTAGGCCGCCAGCACCTCGGATGTGAGGCCTGTGGGGTAGGCGTAGTGCACGCGGATCCAGGGGATCTCCACCTCCCCCAGGGCCCGCAGCAGCTCCGCCAGC
>RHBP01000171.1 GCA_010030955.1 Synechococcaceae bacterium WBB_10_009
CCCAGCAGCACGCAGGCGTCGTTCACCAGGTAGCGGGTGGGGAAGTTGTCGGTGCCGTCGCAAACGATGTCGTAAGGCCGGATGATCTCCAGGGCGTTCTCGCTGCTGAGCGCCGTTTCGTAGAGATCCACCTGGCAGTGGGGGTTGATCTCGAGGATGCGGGCCTTGGCCGATTCGATCTTCGGCTTGCCCACCCAGCTGGTGCCGTGGATCACCTGCCGCTGCAGGTTGGAGTGGTCCACCACATCGAAATCCACGATGCCGATGCGGCCCACGCCGGCGGCGGCCAGATAAAGCAGCAGAGGTGAGCCCAGGCCGCCGGTGCCCACGCACAGCACCGACGAGGCCTTGAGGCGCTTTTGCCCCTCCATGCCCACCTCCGGCAGGATCAGGTGACGGGCAAAGCGGGCCACCTCATCGGGGCTGAGCGCGATGCCGGTGGTGTCGGGGGGAAGCATGGAGGCGGGGCGTGGTGCGTTCCAGCTCCCTACTCTCCCAAATCCTCGGCCAGCACCTCCAGGGGCAGGGCCCTGGCCTCGGGGGCTTCCCCAGCGCGGGCTCCGGCAGCCACCAGGCCCGCAGCGGCTCCGCCTCCGCCGTCAGGCCGCTGCGGATCAGCATCAGGGTGGGGCCCAGGCAGCGCTCCCGGTCGCTGCGGGAGGGCACGGCCGGGCTGCTGGGGTGGCTGTGGGCGGCCCCCAGCACCTGCAGCCCCCGCTCGCGCCCCCAACGCTGGGCCAGCAGCTGTTCGCGGGGGTCGAGCTGGAAGTGGCGCGGGCGTTCGGCGGCCGGCTCCCAGCGGTTGCAACAGGGCCAAATCCATCGAAGCCAAACGGCTTCGCCGCGGCGGCTGCCGATCAGCAGGGCGCAGCCTTCGGCGGGACTGGCGGCCACCAACGTGCGCTCCAGAACCATCAGGCAATGCCCACTGAGGAGCACGCGCTCTGGCGTTGATGCACCCACCCCGATACCTTATGCCGAAGTCAACCTGGCCGATGCCCACCCTGATGACTGACGAGACCACCGATCTGAAGGATCAGGCCAGCGGCGGCGCTGAAGAAGCCGGCGCCAGCTTCACCGAGCGCTACAGCGAAGTGCTCACCAAGGTGAATGAAACCCTCGACAAGGTCGATTGGGGCCAGATGGGCCGCATCGGCAAGGGTGTGGGCGTGCTGGTGGTGGTGATCGTGGCCCAGGTGCTGATCAAGGGCGTGCTCGACACCATCAACCTGCTGCCCGTGGTGCCTGGCCTGCTGGAGCTGCTGGGCCTGGTGGTGGTGGGCCAGTGGAGCTGGCAGAACCTCACCACCAGCGACAAGCGCTCCGCGGTGATCACCAAGGTGCAGAGCCTGCGCAAGGAATACCTGGGCTGAGCCCCGTCAGCGGGCCTGCTTCAGCAGATCCGTGATGCTGGAGGCGGCTTGCCGCCAGTAGCCACCACCGAACAGGTTGGCGTGGTTGAGCTGGTGGTACAGGTTGTAAAGCTGGCTGCGTTGCCGGTGCCCTTCCGGACGCGGCCAGGTGGCGTCGTAGCCCTCGAAGAACGCCGTCGGGAATCCACCGAACAGCTGGGCCATGGCCAGGTCCACTTCCCGATCCCCCCGGTAGACCGCCGGATCAAACAGGGCACCGCCGCCGCCCGCCAGCAGCGCGGCGTTGCCGCTCCACAGGTCGCCATGCACCAGACAGGCATCGGGGTGATGGCCCCCCAGCCAGTGGGGCAGGGCCTCCAGCAGGGCGGATGCCCCCGGCAGCCGCTGGCCTGAGGCCTCCGCCCGGCGCAGCTGTGGGGCCAGCCGCCGTTGGCCGAAAAAGTCGCACCAGCTGGCCATCCAGCCATTGGCTTGGGGCCCCGAGCCGATGAAGTTGTCGCGGCTCCAGCCGAATTCACCGCCGGCGTCGTTCAGGCTGCCGCGGTGCAGTGCCGCCAGCTGGGCCCCCAGCTGCCACCACCCCCGCCCTTGGGAGCCTCCGCCGCTGTGCTCAAGCTCCAGCCAGCTGAGCACCAGCACCGCCTCGCCGCTGCCGCCGGCGGTGAGCCCCAGGGCCAGCGGCTCCGGGATCTGCAGCGCCCCGGCGGCGCGGCGCAGGGCCTCCAATCCATCGGCCTCCGCCTCCAGCAGCGGCAGCAGCGCCGCCCGGTTGGTTTTGGCGAACAGCCGCCGTCCACCGGCCAGCTGCAGCTCCCAGGCGCGGTGGATGCAACCGCCCCCCACCGGCCGTTGCCCGACCAGCTCCACCCCCAGCTGCCGTTGCAACCACTGCGCCAGGGCCTGCGGCTCGTGCTGCACGGATGGGCCGGCCACGCGCCGGGGCAGGGGCGCTGCCAGCATGCCGCCAGACCGGGGCGCCATGGCTGAGCGTTGTGATGTGGCGGTGCTGGGGGCCGGAGTGGCCGGCCTCACGGCGGCGGCCCTGCTGGCGGCCGAGGGCCTCGAGGTGGTGCTGCTGGAGGCCCACAGCCAGAGCGGTGGCTGTGCCGGCACCTTCCGCCGCGGGCCTTACACCTTTGATGTGGGCGCCACCCAGGTGGCCGGCTTTGAGCCCGGTGGCATCCACCACCGCCTGATGGCCCACTTCGGCCTGCCGCTGCCCGAGGCCACGCCCCTGGATCCGGGTTGCAGTGTGTGGCTGGCGGGGGAGACGGAGCCGATTGCGCTGTGGCGTGATCCCCAGCGCTGGGCAACGGAGCGGCGCCGCCAGTTTCCGGGTAGCGAGCGCTTCTGGGCCCTGTGCGCCCAGTTGCACCGCAGCAGCTGGGCCTTCGCTGGCCGTGATCCGGTGCTGCCGCCCCGTTCCCCCTGGGATTGGCGCCAGCTGCTGGCGGCCCTCGATCCCGCTGTGGTGGCCAGTGGCCTGGTCACCACAGCCACGGTGGCCGATTTGCTCCGCCTCAGCGGTTGTGGCGGTGATCACCGCCTGCGCCGCTTCCTCGATCTGCAGCTGCGGCTCTACTCCCAGGAGCCCGCCGCCGGCACCGCTGCCCTGTACGGCGCCACGGTGCTGGCCATGGCCCAGGCCCCCCTGGGCCTGTGGCACCTGCAGGGATCGATGCAGGCCCTCAGCAGCGCCCTGGAGCAGGCCCTGCGCCAGGGGGGCGGTGCCCTGCGGTTGCGGCACCGGGTGCAACGGCTCACCCCCCAGGGCGGGGGCTGGCTGGTGCAGGGCCAGGGGCCAGCCCAGCGGCCCTTTGCCCTGGAGGCGCAGCAGCTGGTGTGCAGCCTGCCGCCCCAAGCCCTGCCCGCGCTGCTGGCCGATGGACTGCCCCG
>RHBP01000172.1 GCA_010030955.1 Synechococcaceae bacterium WBB_10_009
GCGTTGAACTCCACGTCGTAGAGGTGCTGCAGCGAGGCCTGGTTCTCGCTGGGTGGCAGCGGCACCGTGACGATGCGGTACACCCCGTCGTCCTGGGGCAGCAGCTCCAGGCCAATGGTCGGTTCGACCTCAAAGCCGAAATTGCCGAAGCGCCCCAGGGTCAGCACGTAACCGTTGAGCGACGGCCCCAGGGGCAACACGGTCATCGGCGCCGCGCAGCGCCTGAACCAGCCCTCGTGCCGGTCGAGATAGGTGGCCACCTCGGCGGCGGGGGCCCGCATCTCCATCAGATCGGCAAAGGTGCTGCCATAGCGCCGCACCCGCGGGTCGCTGCTGTGGCGCAGCAGCTGCGGGCCTGCGCCGGGCCCGGTTTCGGGGTGCTGATCAGCCGCCACCGCGCTTTGACTCGTCATGGTCAGCAACGGCGATGGCAACGGCTGGAAGCTCCCGGGTGCCGGTGAACGGCCGACTGTGAACCAAATGTAAAGCCAGCCGGGCTGAGGCGCCGGGCCGGCTGCCGTGCTGTCAGCCTTTGCTGAGCGCGATCAGCATCTGGATCACGTCTTCGACGACCCGGTCGGGGGTGGAGGCACCCGAGGTGATGCCCACCCGGATCGGTCCCTCGGGCAAAAAGTCTTGAACCGTCTCGAGCTCGGCGCCCAGGGGCTTGTGGGTGATGCGATTGCCGGGGCCGATGCGCTCGGGCGTGTCGATGTGGAACGAGCGGATGCCGCGGCTGATGGCGATCTCCTGCAGGTGGGTCGTGTTGGAGGAGTTGTAGCCGCCGATCACCACCATCAGATCGAGGGGTTCGTCGACCAGGGCGAACATGGCGTCCTGGCGCTCCTGGGTGGCGTCGCAGATCGTGTTGAAGGCCAGGAAGTGCTCGCTCAGCTCGGCCGGGCCGTAGCGCCTCAGCATGGTGCGCTCGAACAGCCGGCCGATCTCCTCGGTCTCGCTCTTGAGCATGGTGGTCTGGTTGGCCACCCCCAGCCGCACCAGATCGCGGTCGGGGTCAAAGCCCGGTGAGCAGGCCTTGGCGAAGCGTTCCATGAAGGCCCGCCGCTGCTCGGGGCTTGGGCTGGCGCCGGCCTCGCTGGCCAGGATGTAGTCGCAGACCATCTGCGCTTCGGCCAGGTCGAGCACCACCAGGTAGGTGCCGGCGAAGCTGCTGGTGGCCAGGGTCTCCTCGTGCTTCACCTTGCCGTGAATGATCGAGGTGAAGGCGTGCTTCTTGTGCTTCTCGACGGTGTTCCAGACCTTCGAGACCCAGGGGCAGGTGGTGTCGACGATGTGGCAGCCCCGTTCGTTGAGCAGCTGCATCTCCTGCACCGTGGCGCCGAAGGCCGGCAGGATCACCACATCGCCGCTGGCGACATCGGAGAAGTCCTTGACCCCCTGCTCCACCTGGATGAACTGCACGTCCATCTCGCGCAGATGGGCGTTGACCGAGGGGTTGTGGATGATCTCGTTGGTGATCCAGATGCGCTCACTGGGGTAGTGGCGCCGGGTTTCGTAGGCCATGGCCACGGCCCGCTCGACGCCCCAGCAGAAGCCGAAGGCCTCGGCCAGGCGCACCGTGAGGCGGCCTTCGCGCAGTTCGTAGCCGTTGGCCCGCAGCGCGGCGATCAGATCGCTCTGGTAGGCCTGCTCGAGGGTGCCCGCCACCTGGTCACCCAGGCCAAAGCCGCGGCGGTTGTAGCGCTCCGGTGCAGGGAGCGCTTGAAGGCACGGGTATCCACGGCGGCGCGGCTGGTGCGGCCAATCTATGGGCCGTACCCCGGCTGGTGGGCCACAACCTCGGCCAGCCCCTGCCAGGCAATGCTGTCGGCCGCAAAGCCATAGCGGCAGGGCAGCACCTCGACCCCCGCCGCCAGCGCCTCGCGAAAGAGTGCCCCATAGGTGGGGTCGGCCGCATCGCCGGGGGCAAAGCGCCGCACATCGCCCCGGCTCAGGCAGGGCACCAGCACGGCCCGGGCCCCGGGCAGCAGGGCCATCAGCTCGCGCAGGTGCTTCTGGCCCCGCTCGGTCACGGTGTCAGGAAACAGGGCCAGATCGCCGTCGCTCCAGGTGGTGTTCTTGATCTCCACGTAAATGGGCCGCTGGTCGGCCGCCTCGGGGGCGGGCGTCAGCAGCAGGTCGATGCGGCTGCGGCGGCCCTCGCCATAGGGCACCTCGGCCTTGATCGTCCCGATCGGCCCCAGCCAGGGCTCCAGCAGGCCGGCCTCGACCGTGGCGCGCACCAGCCGGTTGGGCAGGGCGGTGTTGACGCCCACCCACACCGGTTCGCCATCGGCACCGGGGCTTTCGGCCTGCTCCCAGGTCCAGGCCAGCTTGCGCGTGGGTGAGGGGTCGTGGCGCAGGCGCACGCGGCCGCCCGGGTGCAGCACGCCGGTCATCGGGCCGGTGTTGGGGCAGTGGGCGGTCACCGCAGTGCCCGGCTGTTCGCCAGCGGGCCCGGGCCTGTCAAGCTCCACATCGGCCAGAAAGCGCTTGTAGCGCCTGATCAGCGTGCCTTCGACCAGGGGTCCCACGCCGAGCACGGGCGAAGCAGTCGTCACTGGGGCAGGCACTGGGAGGCAGCGGCGATCAGCGCCATACTGCCCGCCATGGCCCAGTCGCTGAAGCGCATTGCCCTGGTGGTGGCCGTGGCCACCGCCCTCAGCAAGCTGGCCGGCCTGGTGCGGCAGCAGGCGATCGCCGCCGCCTTCGGTGTGGGGGCGGCCTATGACGCCTACAACTACGCCTACGTGCTGCCGGGCTTTCTGCTGATCCTGCTGGGGGGCATCAACGGGCCCTTCCACAGCGCCATGGTCAGCACCCTGGCCCGGCGCCCGCGCGCCGAGGGGGCCCACGTGCTGGCCGCGGTCAACACCCTGGTGGGCGCCGGCCTGATCGGTGTCACCGTGCTGCTGTGGCTCGCGGCTGATCCCCTGATCACCCTGGTGGGGCCAGGCCTCGACCCCCAGCGCCACGCCCTGGCGGTGGTCGAGCTGCGCTGGATGGCGCCGATGGCGCTGCTGGCCGGCCTGATCGGCCTTGGCTTTGGCGCGCTCAACGCGGCCGATGTGTTCTGGTTGCCCTCGGTGAGCCCGCTGCTCTCGAGCGTGGCGGTGATCGGCGGCCTGGGGGTGCTGTGGTGGCAGCTGGGGCCCCGCATCGTCGACCCGTCGATGGCCCTGATCGGCGGCATCGTGCTGGCCGGCACGACCACCCTGGGGGCCCTGCTCCAGTGGCTGGTGCAGCTGCCGGCCCTG
>RHBP01000173.1 GCA_010030955.1 Synechococcaceae bacterium WBB_10_009
ACACCACGATGAAGATCAGCGGCGGCACCACCCAGCTCAGGGCCGTGGTGATGAAGCTGGGCTTCTGGGGCGGCGCGGCGGCGAATTCCACGCCGTGCTCCTCGAGCCGCTTCGGCAGATCCATGTCGAAGATCGGCGTGGTGGCCAGCACCGTGGGGGCCCCTTCGGCCGGCGGATCCTTGAGCTCGTAGCGGATCTGCTCCTGGGTGATGTAGGCGCGGCGCACGTTGCCGTCGTCCACCTGGCTCACAAACAGCGAGTAGGGCACCCGCGGCACCTGCTGCATGCCCTGATTGGGCAGGAAGCTGCTGAACAGCAGCAGCACCCCGAAGCCGATCAGCACCAGGTTGATGATCCCGAAGCGCCGGTTGGGGGGCGTTTCGTCCTTGCGGATGGCCATGCGCTGCGGGGCGTGATGGCCCCAAACTAGGGGCCCCACCTGGCCAGGGTGGTGGGTGAGAACCGTACGGCCACCTGAGCGCCACCTGACTGCCACCTGACTGCCCATGTGTGGCCGCTACTGCTTGAACGCCCCGCTGGAGCAGTTGCCGCAGCCCCTGGCGGCGGTGCTGCCCGATGGCCTGGCCCAGCACTACGCCCCGCGGCAGTTGATCCGCCCCGCTGAACCCGTGCTGGCCCTGCGCCAGGAGCACGGCCGGCTGCAGGGGGCCCTGCTGCTGTGGGGCCTGCTGCCCGATTGGGCCAAGGACCCCCTGGCGGCACCGCGCCCCTTCAACGCCCGCGCCGAAACCGTGGCCGAGAAGGCCAGCTTCCGCGGCGCCTGGCGCCACCGCCGCTGCCTGCTGCCGGCCGATGGCTTCCTGGAGAAGGGCCGCCGCATCGCCCGCCGTGATGGGGCGACCTTCTGGTTGGCGGGGCTGTGGGAGCGCTGGATTGGCCCCGATGGCAGCGAGGTGGAGAGCTGCTGCGTGCTCACCACCGCCCCCAATGCCCTGGTGGCCCCCCTGCACGACCGCATGCCCGTGGTTGTGCCGGCCGGCCTGGAGCAGGCCTGGTTGGAGCCCAACGATGGGCCGGGCCTGCGGGCCCTGGAGCCGCTGCTGCAGGGGTGGGACCCGGCGGGCTGGTGGGCGACCCCGCCCTCCCCAGCGGCTCCAGCGGACGGCAGCCGGCAGTTGTCGTTGCTGGAGGGGTGGGCACACTGAGGCGGTGCCTGGGGCCCCGATGGCGATCCGTGACGTGAGCCTGCGCCGCCGTCACCGCGGCTACGGCTTGCTGCTCAGCATCTGTCTGGCGTTGGTGGGGTGCCTGATGCTCCCTGCCGTGTTGCGCCCGTTGGCGGCCCTGGGGTATGTGGCGCTGCCGCTGGTGTTGATCCGCACCCTTGGCCATCCATCCGGCTCCGGCCGCTGGGTGCTGCTGCGCACGCGCGTCTACCGGTTGCTGGCCCTGGCCACCCTCGCCAGCGCCCTGGTTTGGTACTTCACGCCGCTGTTGCAGCGGGTCACCGGCCTGCCCCTGCTGTTTCTGATGGGGGCCCTGGTGGTGTGGAGCTGCCAGCGGTTGATGCTGCAGCTGGCCCAGGAGCGCCTGGTGAACAAGCACGTGCTGATGGGGGCCCTGGCGGGGTATCTGCTGCTGGGCCTTGCCGCCGGCCTGCTGTTCAGCGCCATGCAAACGGTGGACCCCCGCAGCTTTGCCGGTGTGGGGCTGGCCAAGGAGCTGCTGCCGCAGACGCCCGTTTGGCAGATCGATTTCGTGGCGCTCAACTACCTGGCGTTCGTCACCCTCACCACCACGGGCTATGGCGACATCCATCCCGGCACGCCGCAGACCCAGATGCTCTGCGCCCTCATTGCCATCGGGGGCACCACCTATCAGGTGCTGGTGATGGGCTTGCTGATCGGGCGGTTCACCGCCCAGGACGTGGGGCAGGTCATCGAGGAGGACAACCAGGACCATCGGCGTTGAGTTGCCAAAGCCAATCGGTCCCGAGCCGTTGCAGTCCCGCAGGCGTCCAGGCCTCGGCTTGGTTCACCTCCACCAGCCCCAGATCCCCGAGGGGGGTGCGGGCGGCGGCGCCCCCCAGCAGCTTCGGCGCCACCACCGCGGCAATCCGCTGCACGCAGCCTTGGCGCAGGGCGCTGGCCGCCAGGGCTGGGCCGCACTCCCACAGCACCTGGTTGCAGCCGCGGGCGGCCAGGGCCTCCAGCAGATCACCGGGCTCGCAGCGGGGCAGCTCCAGCCGCTCCACCCCCGCCTGATCGAGCCAGTGGCGCTGGGCCGCCTCCACCTCCGGGCCGTGGGCCACCAGGGTGGCTGCCTCCGCCTGCTGCCACAGCTGGGCCTGGCGGGGCAGTTCCAGGCTGCGGCTGAGCACCACCCGCAAGGGCTCCGGGTTGCGCTGGCCTCGGCTGGTGAGCAGGGGGTTGTCGTGGCGCACGGTGCCGCCCCCCACGATCACCGCGTCACAGCCCGCCCGCAGCCGGTGCACCCAGCCGCGGGCCTCCGCACCGCTGATCCACTGGCTGGAGCCATTCGGCAGCGCCGTGCGGCCATCGAGGCTCATGGCCCACTTGAGCAGCCCCAGGGGGCGGCCGCTCTGCACACGGTGCAGAAACGCACGATTCAGGGCTCGGGCTTCCGCCTCCGCCACGCCGCGGATCACCTCCACCCCGGCCCGTTGCAGTTGGGCCAGGCCGCCGCCGGCCACCCGCGGGTCGGGATCGTCCATGGCCACCACCACCCGGGCGATCCCCGCCGCCAGCAGGGCCTCGCTGCAGGGGGGGGTGCGGCCGTGGTGGCAGCAGGGCTCGAGGGTCACCACCGCGGTGCCGCCGCGGGCCCGCTCCCCCGCCTGCCGCAGGGCCATCACCTCGGCGTGGGGGCCGCCGGCGACGGCGTGGAACCCCTCGCCCACCAGCTGACCCTGGGCGTCGAGCAGCACACAGCCCACCAGGGGGTTGGGGCTGGTGCGGCCCGCCCCCAGGGCGGCCAGCTGCAGCGCCCGCTGCATCCAGGGGCGCCAGGCGTCGCTCACCGGTTGGCGGCGCTGGCCTCGGTCCAGCTGGGCAGGCCTCGCCATTCCCCCACCACGTAGGGGGGCACCGGCAGTTCCACGAACACCCCCGGCAGCTCCAGCCGCAGCGGGCGGTTTTTGTGCAGGTCCGCCAGCAGCGGGCTGAGGTTGAACTCAGCCGCCGCATCACGGCCGTCACTCACCAGCTTGGGGTTGGCGGTGGTGATGTCGTCGAGCTCCCAGCGGCGGCGACC
>RHBP01000174.1 GCA_010030955.1 Synechococcaceae bacterium WBB_10_009
TCCATCAGGTCGTCGGCCTCCAGGTCGCGCAGTTCCAGGTCGGCGTCGCGGGTGACGCGGAAGAAGTAGTGGCCCTCCACCTCCATGCCGGGGAACAGCAGCTGCAGGTTGAAGGACACCACCTGCTCCAGGGGCACGGCGGTGTACACCGGTTTGGGGTCGTCGTCGCTGAGCTCCACCGGCAGTTCCACAAAGCGCGGCAGGTTTTTCTGCGGCACCTTCACCCGCGCGAACTGCTGCTGCCCGCTGTCGGGGTCGCGGATCAGGGCGGCGATGTTGAGGCTGAGGTTGCTGATGAAGGGAAAGGGGTGCGCCGGATCCACCGCCAGGGGTGTGAGCACCGGGAAGATGGCGTTTTGGAAGTAGGTGTTCACCCACTGCTGCTGCTTGCCATTGAGGCGTGCGTAATCGAGCAGCTGCACCCCCACCTCCGCCAGTTGGTGCTTGAGGTAGAGGCGGTAGTGGGCCTGCTGTTGCTCCAGCAGGGGCTGGAGCGCTTCCCGCACCCGGGCCAGCTGCTGGGTGGGGGTGAGGCCGTCGTCGCTGAGGGTTTGCACACCGGCTTCCACCTGTGACTTCAGCGAAGCCACCCGCACCATGAAAAATTCGTCGAGGTTGTTGCTGAAGATGGCGCTGAATTTCGCCTGCTCCAGCAGCGGTGTGTGTTCACTCAGGGCCTGGCTGAGCACCCGCTGGTTGAAGGCAACCCAGCTCAGCTCCCGGTTGATGTAGTGCTCAGGAGCAACAACTGTTTCCGCCATCCGATGCCACCCCTTTGGGGGGCAAGGTAGCAATCAGATCGGGGCGGATTTGGTGTTCTGGCTGTCACCCTGCAGTCCGCCGGCCACCAACACCACCACGCCACTGAGCACCGCGATCCCCAGCCAGAAGGGGCTGCGCTGGCCCAGCAGGTCGTAGGCCAGGCCCGCCAGGGGTGGGCCGATGAAGCTGCCCAGGCTCTGCAGTCCCTGCAGGCTGCCCAGGGCCGCCCCCTGGCCGTCGCCGTCCAGCCGGCGCGACACCAGTGCCCGCAGGCAGGGGGTCACCAGGCCGGTGCCCAGGGCCAGGATCGCCACGGCGCTGAACACCACCGCGGCGGCGTTGTCGCGCTGGGCCATGGGGATCAGCAGGCAGCCGGCGATCACGAAGCCCAGGCCCACCAGGGTGAGGCGCCATTCGCCGACGCGTGCCACCAGCGGGCCGATCAGCCCCCCCTGCACCACCGTGGCCACCACCCCCACCACCAGGAAGGCGGTGGTGGCCAGCCCCGGCCCCCAGTTGAAGGCCTGTTTGAAATAGAGCACCAGCACGGCGGTGAAGCCGTTGAAGGCCAGAAAAAACAGAAAGAACGCGGCGCAGAGGCGCCGCACCTGGGGGTTGGTGAACACCCGCTGCAGGGCGCTGAGGGGATTGAGATCGCGCTTGCGCGGCAGGGCGCGGCGGGCCTCAGGCGGGTGCGTTTCCGGCAGCAGGGTGAGCACCAGCAGCAGGTTCACCAGGGCGAAGCCGGTGGCGGCCCACACCGGCAGGGTCACGTTGATGCCGGCCAACAGGCCGCCGAAGGCGGGTCCGAGGATGAACCCCAGCCCGAAGGCCACGCCGATCAGGCCGAAGGCCTTGGCCCGGTTGGCCGGGGTGGAGATGTCCGCCAGCACGGCGCCGGCGGTGGCGGCGGTGCCGCCGCTCACCCCATCGATCAGCCGGGCGCCGAACAGCAGCGCCAGGGGGATGCCGCCGCCGGCGGCCCAGGGCAGGGCCTGCCAGTTGATGCTCACGGTGAGGGCGAACAGCCCCAGCCCCAGCACCGAGCCCGCCACGCAGCCGGCGATCACCGGCCGGCGGCCGTAGCGATCGCTGAGGGCGCCGATCAGGGGGGTGAAGGCGAACTGGGCGATGGCGTAGCTGCCCGCCAACAGCCCCAGGGTGCGGCCATTGCTGGTGAAGCTGGCCAGCAGGTAGGGCAGCAGCGGAAACACGATGCTCTCCCCCGCCGGTCGTTCAGCAGGGTGACGAAGGCGCAGAGGGAGGTGGAGGGGCGGCTCCAGGCCATGGCGTCAAGCCCGCTACTGGGGTCACGATCCCACGGGGGATGCCCCCAGTCGGCCCCGCAGGTGTTGCCGTTGTGCCTCGATGGCGCCGGAGCGGATCAGCGCTTCGGCCTGGGCCAAGCCCCCCTCCAGGGTGGGCTGATGGCCGCAGCGCCAGAGGTAGAAGCCACCGTTCCAGATCAACGGTTTCAGCAGTGGACCCTCGCCCCCCAGGGCAGCGTGGGCTTGATCGCTCCAGGCCGCCAGCGTGGTGAGCTCAGGCTCGTCTGCCCGGAGTCCATGGTCGCGGGCGTGCAGCACGAGCCGTTCGATGGGGGTCCCCAGCCGGTGATGGGCGGCGATGCTGACGCGGCTGTTGGGCAGATCCACGCCCCCCTCGAGGCCTTTCACGGTCATCGCCTCCTGGTGCTCCCGCAGCGCCCAGGTCTCCCAGGCCAGCTGCTCGGTTGGGGCGTGCACGAACCCGCTCACCTGAAGCGGCTGGTCGCGGCAGCAACTCCACAGCAACTCCAGGGTGGCAACCGGCGGCCGTTTGCCGATCCGCTCCCGCAGCGGAATCAGGGTTTCAGCCTGGGGAAAATGCCGGGGTTGATGCAGCAGGGCCAGGCCCTCTTGCTGGAACAGGCTGCTGATCTGGGGCCAGCTCAGTTGCTGGAGTGGCAGGTCCAGGGCCGTCAGCAATTCGGCGTGGGTGGCCCCGTATTTCACCGGCATGGCATCGCCCCCGTGGAGCACCACGGCGACGCCGGCGGCAGCCAGCAGCAAGGCCGTCAGCGGCAGCACCGGTGCGTCGCGGCAGCGGCCGTCGAAGGGGCTACCAAAGCTCACCACGCGGCGATCGCTGCTGGGGAGCGTGGGGCCCTGACGCTGATAGGCATCCAGCATCCCCGCCATTTCGCAGGCGCGGGGCCGCCGCAGCCGGTGGGCGATCAGAAAGGCGCCCGCCTGGGCAGGGTCCACCTGCCCTGTGAGCAGGTGGGCCATCGCTTCTTCGGCTTCGGCACGGCTCAGGCCCGTGCTGGTGCGTTCGCCACTGCCGAGCTTGGCGATCAGCTCGCGGAAGCGGAGCACCTCGCGTCCCAGCGCCTGCTGCTTCCCGAGGCGCCGCAGGGCAATCGGCTCAGGCGTCAGCATGGATGAACCCCCCTGCTGATGACACCCTGGCGAGCTCGGCGCCGATGGCAAC
>RHBP01000175.1 GCA_010030955.1 Synechococcaceae bacterium WBB_10_009
TTGAGCAGGCTGCGCACCAGCTGGTAGAGGGTTTCGGCGGCGCCCCAGTTTTCCTTTTTGGAGTAGGCGGGCAGCTCCAGGTTCACGATCGGCAGATCGCCAAACCCCATGCCCGCCGCCAGGGCACCGGGTTGGTCCTGAATCAATTCAGCGGTGCAGCTCTCCCCCACCAGCAACGCCTCCGGCGCAAACCGCTCCACCGCATCGGCGATCGAGCGCTTCACCAGCTCGGCGGTGTCGCCCCCCAGGTCGCGGGCCTGGAAGGTGGTGTAGGTCACGGGGGGACGGCGATCCCGCCGCTCGATCATCGTGAACAGCAGGTCGGCGTAGGTGTCGCCCTGGGGGGCGTGCAGCACGTAGTGCACCCCCTCCATCGAGGCGGCGATGCGCATGGCCCCCACGTGGGGGGGGCCTTCGTAGGTCCAGAGGGTGAGTTCCATCAGGCGAAGCTCAGGGCGGCGCGGCGGCGCAGGGGGCGGGCAAACAGCTCCGCCAGGTCCGCCGCCTGGTCGATGCCGTGGATGGGGCTGAACACCAGCTCGATTGACCACTTGGTGGCCATGCCTTCAGCCTCCAGCGGGTTGGCCAGCCCCAGGCCGCAGACCACCAGGTCGGGGCGCGCGGCGTGCACCCGGGCCAGCTGGTTGTCCACGTGCTGGCCTTCGCTGATCTGGGTGCCGGGGGGCAGGAGCGCCAACTCCTCCGCCATCAGCTGGCGGTCGAGGTAGGGGGTGCCCACCTCCACCAGCTCCATGCCGCACTCCCGCGCCAGGAAACGGGCCAGGGGGATCTCCAGCTGGGAATCGGGCAGCAGGAACAGCCGTTGGCCCGCCAAGGTCTCCCGCAGGGGAGCCAAGGCGCGCTGACCCCGCTCCACCAGGGGATCCAGCAGCTCCGCCACGGTCTGGGGCGCGATGCCGAAGGCGGCCGCCGCCGCGGCCATCCAGGCCTGGCTGCCCTCCACCCCAAAGGGATAGGGGGCACGGATCAGCTCCGCACCGCGGTTGATCAATGCACGGGCGGTGCCACTCAAAAACGGCTGGGCCAGCAGCAGCTGGGTGCCGGGCCCCACGCTGGGCAGCTCGGTGGAGCGGCGCGGCGGCAGGCTGGCCACCCGCTCGATGCCCAGCTTCTGGAACAGGGCCACGAGGCGGTCTTCCACCGCATCGGCGAGGGTGCCCACGATCAGCAGCTGCCGCTCCTCGCTGCGGGGCATCAGCGGGATCAGGGCCTGCAGGGCGCCGTCTTCCCCCTGGGTGAAGGTGGTTTCGATGCCGCTGCCGCTGTAGTTGAGCACCCGCACCTGGCCGCCGTGCTGCCGGTTGAGGCGCTCGGCCGCCTTGGCCAGATCGAGCTTGATCACCTCGCTGGGGCAGCTGCCCACCAGAAACAGGGTGCGAATCTCGGGGCGCCGCTCCAGCAGCTGGGCCACCAGGCGATCGAGTTCGTCGTTGGCATCCGCCAGGCCGGCCAGGTCGCGTTCCCCCAGGATCGCGGTGCCAAAACGCGGCTCCGCGAAGATCATCACCCCGGCGGCGCTCTGGATCAGGTGGGCGCAGGTGCGCGAGCCCACCACCAGGAAGAAGGCGTCGGGCATGCGCCGATGCAGCCACACGATCGAGGTGAGGCCGCAGAACACCTCCCGCTGGCCGCTTTCCCGCAGGGTCGGCGGCAACTCAGGGGCAACGGTGGTGGCCAAGCCGGCCTCCTCGCACAGGGCACAACCCTGGCTAGCGCCGCCCGCCGGGGGCCGCCAACAGACTGCGGATTGCCGTTGGGATCAGCTGCCCGGCAGGGTGCGCAGCGCCTCCTCGGCGCCGATCACCACCAGCAGCTCCCCCGCCTCCAGCACATGGGAGGCGGGGGGGTTCACCTGCAGCTGGCCGGCGGGGCCCGCCGCCAGCACGTTCACGTTGTAGTGCTTGCGCAGGTTGAGGTCGCGCAGGGTGTGGCCCACGAAGGCCTGGGGCACCTTGATCTCCTCGATGCAGCTGCGGTCGTCGAGGCGCAGTTGCTCCAGCAGGTTGGGGCGCACCAGCTCCACCCCGAGCCGGCGACCCATCATTTTCGAGGGGAACACCACCCGGTCGGCGCCGACCCGCTGCAGCATCTTCATGTGCAGGTCGCTGGTGGCGCGGGCGATCACCTGCTTCACGCGCGAACCGGGGGCGTCCTTGCAGATCAGGGTGGCGGTGATGCTGGCCTCGATCGGTTCGCTCATGGCCACCACCACGGTTTCCAGGTCGAGCACGCCGGCGGCCCGCAGGGCCTCCTCATCGGTGCAATCCAGCACCCGCGCTTCGATGGCGGGGTCGATCTGGCGCAGCTCATCGATGGCGCGCTGGCTGTTGTCCACCGCCAGCACCTCAGCGCCCGCCCGCAGCAGTTCGGCGCACACCGAGGAGCCGAAGCGGCCCACGCCGATCACCGCAAAGCCGCCGCGGCCGGCGCCGGCTTCACCACTCCACTGCCACCACTGGGTCATGGCCTTGCTCCTGCACCGTTGGGCCTGAAGGGCACCGTTCTAAACGTAGAGGTCTTCGCGGGGATACCCCACCCGGGCCTGGGGGCGGCTGCCGTAGAGCGCCGAGAGCAGCAGCAGGATGCCGATCCGGCCCACGAACATCCCCACCATCAGCACCAGCTGCCCCCAGCGGTTGAGGTTGGCGGTGACCCCCACATCCAGGCCCACGGTGCCGAAGGCCGACACGCAGGTGAACAGCTTCTCGAGGAAGCTGTAGGTCTGATGCCCGGGCAGCCCCTCCGCCGTGGGGCCGATGCCCAGCAGCAGGGCCATCAGCACCACAAACAGCAGCGAGGCCAGGGTCACCCCCACGGCCCGCAGCACGGTGCCATCGGGGATCTGGCGGCGGTGCAGCAGCACATCGCTGCGCCCCTCGAGGGTGGAGCGGGTGGCCCCCATCAGGATCGCGAAGGTGGTGGTTTTGATGCCGCCGCCGGTGCCACCGGGGCTGGCGCCGATGAACATCAGCAGGATCATCAGCAGCAGACCCGCATCGGTGATCGTTTCGGCCGAGAGCGGAATGGTGTTGAAGCCGGCGGTGCGGGTGGTGATCGACTGAAACAGGGTGATCTGGATCTTCTGCCAAAGGTTGAGGTTGCCGAGGGCATTGGCCTCGTAGCCGAAGTGCTCGGTGATCAGCAGGCCAACGCACCCCAGCACGATCAACAACACCGTGGTGCGCACCACC
>RHBP01000176.1 GCA_010030955.1 Synechococcaceae bacterium WBB_10_009
TTGAGGCTGCCCAACACCGCCAGCCGGCCGATGTCTCCCCCGGCGAACTCGAGCGGATGCACCACATAGGAATCGGTGCTCACCGCCAGCCGACGGCCCGGAGCCTCCAGCAGGGCCGCATCGTGCAGAGCCCCGCTTTGGCCCCCCAGGGCCGGCACCAGCCAGTGGCGCACCAACCGTTGGCTGAGGGTGCCTCCGCCCCCATGGGCCAGTTGAATGCGGTGCTCGCCTTGCCCCGCCATCGCCTAGCGCCCGTAGCGGTAGTAGGCGGCGCAGGCCCCCTCGCTGGACACCATGGGGGCCCCCAAGGGCTGCTCCGGGCTGCAGGGGTTGGCAAAGCTGGGGCACTGGCTGGGCCGGAGCACCCCCCGCAGTACCTGGGCGCTGCAACAGGGTTGCGGGCTTGTGGGGTTGGGCTCTGGTGTGGGCCCTGGCTGGGCTTCCAACTGGGCGTAGCCGGGCCGTAGCCGATAGCCCCCGCCGGGGATCACCCCGAAGCCGCGCCAGGGGGCATCGATCGGCTCCAGCACCTGCTCCAGCCGGTGCCGCGCCTGGGGATTCCCCGCCGTCTGCACGGCCTTGGGGTAGGCGTTTTGCAGCCCATGGCTCCCGGCCTCGAGCTGTTGCACGCAGCAGAGGATGCCCCGCAACAGCTCCTCCGCTGAAAAGCCGGTGATCACCACGGGCCGCCGGTGCCGCTGCGCCAGGGCCGGTAGCCCCTCCTCACCCAGCACGGTGCAGACATGGCCCGCCGCCAGCACCCCCTGCACCCCGCAGGTGGGCTCGGCCAGCAATTGCTCCAACACCGGCACCACCCGCACATGGGCCACCAGGATCCGCAGGTTGGGGAGCCGTTCCTCCAGGGCGCGCTGCGCCAGCAGTGCCGTGGCCGGGGCCGTGGTTTCAAAGCCCACCGCAAAGAACACCACCCGCCGCTGGGGCCATTGGCGGGCCAGCGCCAGCACATCCAGGGGCGACGTGACCAGTTGCACGGCGGCGCCGCGGCCGCGCAACTCCAGCAACGTGCGGCCATCGCTGCCGGGCACCCGCAGCATGTCGCCGTAGGTGCAGAGCAGATGGTTTGGCCGCTCCGCCAGGGCGAGTGCCTGATCGATGCGGCTGAGGGCGGTGACGCACACCGGGCAGCCGGGGCCATGGATCAGTTGGATTTGCTGGGGCAGCAGTTGATCGATCCCATGGCGCAGCAGGGCATGGGTCTGGCCGCCGCACACCTCCATCACGGTCCACGGACGGGTGCACGTCTGCTCGATCTGGTGCAGCAGCTGGTGGCAACGGGCGATCACGGGGCTGGCTGGGGTGGTTGCGCCAGCCGTTGCAGCAGCTGCCAGCGCTCGTGCACCTCTCGCTGGGCTTCCGCGCTGAGCTCGGCGGCGCGATCCGGATGGCTGAGCTGCAGCTGCCGGAAGCGCTGTTCCGTGGCCATCGCCTCCTCCAGGGGCAGCTGCGGGCTGCGGCAATCGATCACCAGGGGTGAACGCCCCTGCAGCCGGCGGCGCGGGTCGTAGCGGTACAGCAGCCAGCGCCCGGAGGCCACCGCCAACCGCTGCTGCTCCATGCCCTGGCCCATGTCGATGCCATGGGCAATGCAGTGGGCATAGGCCAGGATCAGCGATGGCCCCGGGTAGGCCTCCGCCTCCAGCAGGCAGCGCAGGGTGTGTTCATCGCGGGCGCCCATGGCCACGCTGGCCACATACACGTGGCCGTAGGTCATCGCCATCAACCCCAGATCCTTTTTGGCGCTGGTCTTGCCGCCGCTGGCGAAGGGGGCCACGGCCCCTTTCGGGGTGGATTTCGAGCGTTGGCCGCCGGTGTTCGAGTACACCTCGGTGTCGAGCACCAGCACGTTCACGTCGTGCTCACCCGCCAGCACGTGGTCGAGGCCGCCGAAGCCGATGTCATAGGCCCAGCCATCGCCGCCCACAATCCACACACTGCGCTTCACCAGGTCATCGGCCAGGTCGCGCAGTTCCGCGGCAGTGGCTGATCCCTGGCCGGCCAACCAGCCCTTGAGCTGCTCCACCCGCTGGCGCTGTTCGTGGATCTCGGCCGCATCCCCCTGGCTGGCGTGCAGCAGCGGCTCGAGCCAACCCTCAGGCAGGGTCTCCGCCAGGCTCTGCAACAGCTGCTGGGCTCGCCGGCGCCGTTGTTCGGTTCCCAGGCGAAACCCCAGGCCGAATTCGGCGTTGTCTTCAAACAGCGAATTGCCCCAGGCGGGGCCGCGGCCCGCCGCATCGGTGCACCACGGTGTGGTGGGCAGATTGCCGCCGTAGATCGACGAGCAACCGGTGGCATTGGCCACCAGCAGCCGATCGCCGAACAGCTGACTGATCAACCGCAGGTAGGGCGTTTCGCCGCAGCCGGCGCAGGCGCCGGGAAACTCAAACAGGGGCCGCAGCCATTGCACATGGCGGATCAACTGCGGCTTAAGGCGTCGCGGATCCAGCTCCGGGAGCTGGAGAAAAAAGGCCCAGTCGCGTTGGCCCTGCTCCCGCAGCGGCCGTTGGGGCGCCATGTTCAGGGCCTTGCGGGAGGGCTGCCCCTGGTCGCGCGCCGGGCACACCTCCACGCAGAGGCGGCAACCGGTGCAGTCCTGCACCGACACCTGCAGGGTGAACGCCTCCCCCTGGAAAGCCCGCTCCCGCGCCGGCGCCTGCCGGAAGCCCGCCGGTGCCCCCTGCAGCGCCACCGGATCGACCACCTTGGCGCGGATCACGGCATGGGGGCACACCATCACGCACTGGCCGCATTGGATGCAGAGATCCGGCTCCCAGACGGGCACCTCCTCGCCGATGTTGCGCTTCTCCCATTGGCTGGTGCCGGTGGGGAAACGGCCATCGGCGGGCAGAGCGCTCACCGGCAGGTCATCGCCGCGGTGTTGCAGCAGCGGCCGCAGCAGCTGGGCGTGCTCGGGGGGAAGCGGTGGGGCTGGTGTGGGGCTCTCCAACTTGCAGGCACCGATGGGGATCGGCCGCAGGGCCGCTGGGGCCGCCTCCAGTGCCGCCAGGTTGGCGTCCACCACCGCCTGGCCCTTGCGGCCATAGCGCTGCCGGATCGACTCCCGCAGGGCCGCCATCGCGGCCGGCAGCGGCATCAACTCGGTGACGGCGAAAAAGCAGGCCTGCATCACCGTGTTGATCCGTCCGCCGAGGCCATGGCGGCGGGCAATGGCGGCGGCATCCACGCCGA
>RHBP01000177.1 GCA_010030955.1 Synechococcaceae bacterium WBB_10_009
CCACCCCCGGCCCCTTTTTCCTTGAGCACTTCGGCACCGCCGACGTGATCTTCGTGCCCTACCTGGAGCGGATGAACGCCTCGCTCGCCTACTACAAGGGCTACGGGCTGCGGCACCACCACCCCGCCATCGACCGCTGGTTCAGCGCCCTGGAGCAGCGGCTCACCTACCTGGGCACCCAGAGCGACATCCACACCCACGCCCACGACCTGCCCCCCCAGATGGGCTGCTGCCTCAGCAGCGGCGGCGCCGAGCAGCAACGGCTGGCGGCCCTGGTGGATGGGGGCCTATGGCCCAGCGACGAACCGAATCTGATCGAAACGCGCCAGCCGGAGCCCGCCGATGCCCGCCAGCTGGCCCTGGCCCGCATGCTGCGGCACCGCACCAAGCTGCTGGCGATCAATCCGGCGGGGGAACGGCTCGGCGCCGCCGCCGCTGAGCGCTTGGATCAGGCCCTGCGCTGCGCCCTCACCAACCTAATGGCCCCCGCCCACGCCCAGCCCGTGCCGCCGCCGGCGGGCACGGCGGCGGGCTTGCGCTACTGGCGCGACCGCATCTCCGTGCCCCGCGACATGCCGCTGCACGCGGCCCGCCGGCTGCGGGCCGCCCTGGAGCGCACCGCCGCCCTGGATGGGCCCGAGCAGGGGCCGCCCCTGCCGGTGCGCGACCGCCGCGATCAGAACCCCGCTCCGTTTGTGGGGGGCAGCGTGGGGGTCAGCGGCCGCTGAGGCCTTCGCGCTTGTGGGTGAGGTATTGCACCAGCTCGCGCTGCAACGCCAGCAGCTCGCGGGTGCAGCCGCGGAACGCTGCCCGGTGGCGGATTTCGTCGTGGCGGGTGTTGAGGTCGCGCAGCATCAGTTCGATCGCGTCGAGTTGGGCTCGATCCATCGCCGGGCGCGGCACACTGCGCTGACCCTATCAACCACACCAACCGCCGCTAGCTTGCCGCCAGTGCTGGGCTGGGGTGGATGGCGATCCGCAAGCGGCTGCTGGGGATCAACCCGCTGGGGGCCGCCCTGGCCTCGGCCTCGCTGCTGGCGGCCCTGCTGCTGCCACCGGCAGCCCGCCCCACGGCGCTCGACGGCCAGAGCTGGTTCACCACGCCCCCCTGGAGGGTGGAGTTCACCAGCTACTGGTGGTATCGGATGCAGGCGGGGGCGGAGTACTACTTCACCGTGACCCTGCCGGAGCAGGCCGGCGCCGGCCTCGGGGGCCTGACGATCCGCCAAACCCGCGGCGTCGACCGCGACTTTCCCTTCTTCACCCACCGCACCCGCGCCTTTGTGGGCCGGCCGCGGCGGGAGGGCGCCGCCATCCCCGTGCAGGCCAGTTTCGATCAGGCCTCCCGCACGATGACCGTGCGCTTCCCCGAGCCCCCTTCGCCGGGGCAGACGGTCACCGTGGCGCTGCGGCCCTGGCACAACCCCACCTGGGCTGACACCTACATGTTTGGGGTGCAGGCGCTGCCCGCGGGGGCCAACCCGGTGCCCGCCTCCCTGGGCTTTGCCACGATGCCGATCTATAACCTGCGCGACTAGATCGCGCGGGTGCGTTAGAGCAACCACTCCTTCAGCGATTGCTGATCGTTTGCCAACAATTTGTTGTTGCGTGAGGGGTCATTGGGCTGATTTCTGTAAGTTTTGGGTCGCTGCAGCGCTGCGGGCCATTCCCGTTGGGACGTCCCGTTGTGCCCCCCGTTATGACCAAGTTGCCTCGCAAGCACGTCGCGTCTTAACCAAAACGTGTTGATCACAGCCCCCACCCAGCAGCAGTTGATTGAGCGCGCCGATCGCTACATCGCGCTTCACTTTCGCGATCCGCTGCGCATGCCGGAGCTAGCCCACCACTGCCATGTGAGCGTGCGCACGCTGCAGAATCTGTTTGTGCGCCTGCGGGGGGAGTCGCCCCTCAAGGCCCTGCGGCGCTATCGCCTGCGCCAGTTGCATGCCCAGGTGGCGGCCCGGCCGCAACTGCCACTGCGCCAGCACTACGGCCAGTGCGGCCTGATCGGCTCGGCGGCCGACCGGGCCCTGTTCCTGGAGATCTACGGCAGCTCCGTGCGGGAGCACCAGCTGGCCAGCCGCAACCGCCTGGCGCCCCAGCGCCCGCTGGGCCGCGGCGCCACGGCTCAGGCGGCCTGAGGGTTGGGCGCCAGCGAGGAGTGGTGGTGCACGATGCGCCAGGCGCCATCCGTGAACACATACACAAACGTGTAGCGGGCGGCGACCCAGTGGTCGCCATCGAGCCAGAAGCTGTAGGTGCCGGCATCCACCACCTCGTTGCAGCCCAGCTGCAGCACGCGGCTGTCGATGCGGCCCCGCGGCGCATGGCTCAGAAACTGCTCGAAGTAGGCGCGGATCGCCGCCGGGCTCTGGCGCGGTTCGGCGGAGAGGGTGGGCAGCAGCAGGGCATCGGGGCTGTAGAGGGCCACCACCTGGTCGGGGTCGCCGCTTTGCAGGGCGCCATTCCAGCGCTCAAACAGCGCCGCCGCCTGGGTCTCGCTGATGGGGGTGCAGCGGCTGCCGGTGGTGTCGGCGGTGGCGGCTGCTGCTGGTGCGCCACCGACCCCCAGCGCCAGCAGCAGCGCCAGCAGCAGGGCGATCAGGGCCCGGCCAGGGTGGCCGTGGCGCGGCTGGTGGGGGCTGGAGATTGGGCTTAGGTTCCCCCCATGGCGCTGCGCCTTCCCCCGTTCCAACCCCTGCCGGCCCCGGAGGCCGTGGGCGGCGAGCTGCTGGAGGTGCCCCTGGCCAGCCTGCAGCCCACCCAGCTGTGCGTGGGCATGGCCGAGATCCGCAGCCGCCAGAAGGATTTCGCCGCGGACGACCCCAAGCAACGCCGCCAGTACCTGCGCCGCAAACCCACCCCCTTGGTGCGCAGCGGCGCCGGTGAGCTGTGGATGGTGGATCGCCACCACCGCCTGCGGGCGTTGCTGGAACTCGACCCCAACGCCACGGCCTTCGGCTACGTGGTGCTGGAGGTGCCGGATGCCGATCGCCATGGGGTGCTGGAGCAGTTGCATCGCCGGGGCTGGCTGTATCTCTACGACGGGCGCGGCCTCGGGCCCCAGCCGCCGGCGGCCTTGCCCCGCCAGCTCACCGGCACCCAGGACGACCCCTACCGCAGCCTGGTGTGGA
>RHBP01000178.1 GCA_010030955.1 Synechococcaceae bacterium WBB_10_009
CCAGCTGCAGCAGCAGCTGCAGGCTCTCCTCGGCGGAGCGCAGGTCGGGCCGGTGCAGCAGGCCATCGGCCGCCAGCACCGCCGCCAGGGTCACCTGGGGCAGGTCCATGCCCTTGGCCAGCATCTGGGTGCCCACCAGCACATCCGCCTCGCCGGCGGCGAAGCGCTCCAGCAGCAGGCGATGGCCATCGCGGCCGCGGGTGGTGTCGCGGTCGAAGCGCAGCAGCCGCAGGCCCTCCAGCTCCTGCTCCAGGTGCTCCAGCACCTGCTGGGTGCCGGCGCCAAACGGTTTGAAGGCGGTGGAGCCGCAGTGGCCGCAGTGGCCGCTGATGTCGGCGCGGTGGTCGCACCAGTGGCAGCGCAGCCAGGCCCGCTCCCGCTGGCGGTGCACCGTCATGGCCACGTCGCAGTGGGGGCATTGCACCACCTCCCCGCAGCTGCGGCAGCTCAGAAAGCTGCTGTAGCCGCGCCGGGGCACCAGCACCACCGCCTGGTTGCCGCTGCCGGCCAGGGCCTCCAGCCGTTCCATCAGCGGCCGGCTCACCAGGCGCCGGTGGCCCTCCGCCAGCTCCTGGCGCATGTCCACCAGGTGCACCGGCGGCAGGGGGCGGTCGGCGATGCGGCGGGTGAGCTGCAGCAGGGTGGTGCCCCCCGGTGGCCCCTGGCAGCCCATCCAGCTCTCCAGGCTCGGGGTGGCGCTGCCCAGCAGCAACCGGCAGCCGCTCTGCCGTGCCCGCAGCCGGGCCACATCGCGGGCGTGATAGCAGGGCATCGGGCTGTCCTGCTTGTAGGAGCGGTCGTGCTCCTCATCCAGCACCAGCAACCCCAGCCGCGCCATCGGCAGGAACACCGCCGAGCGGGTGCCCACCACCAGCAGGGGGGGCTGCCCCTCGGCCCCCGCCTCCAGGCAGCGGCGCCAGGTGGCGATGCGCTGGCCGTCGCTGCAGCCGGAGTGGTATTCGGCCACGGCGGCTCCAAAGCGCCGCTGGCAGCGCTCCAGCAGCTGCGGGATCAGGCCGATTTCCGGCGTCAGCAGCAGCACCGACTGCCCTTCCGCAAGGCGGCGCGCGGCCGCCTGCAGGTAAACCTCCGTTTTGCCGGCGCCGGTGACCCCCCACAGCAGCAGGGTTTGCCCCGGCGCGGCCGCCTCGATCGCCTCCAGGGCCCTGGCCTGTTCGGCGGTGAGCTGTTGCGGCGGTTCCAGCGGCCGTGGGCTGGCCTCTGGACCGCGGGGCCGCAGCTCCCGGCGCAGCTGCTGGCGCCGCACCAGCCCATCCACCACGGCCCGGCTCACCTCGGCCTCCGCTAGCAGCTCACGCTGCCAGCCGCTGCCGCCGCTGCGGCCCAGGGCCTCGAGCAGACGCCCCTGGCGCTCGGTGGGGGGCTCCAACGGCTCCGGGCCGTTGTCGGTCAGCTCCAGCCAGGCCTGCCGCTGCAGGCCCTTGGCGCGGCCCTGGCGCTGCTGCCCCAGCCAGCCGGGGGGCAGGGCGGTTTTCAACGTGCGGAACGGGGTGGTGCGGCAGTCGTGGGCCACCGCCTCGATCAGCCCTTGCCAGTGGGCATCCACCGCCGCCGGCTGCAGCAGGGCCTCAACGGGGGCGGCGGCCCGCTCCCCCAGGGCGGCTGGGCGCTCCTGCAGCAGCTCCACCACCAGCCCGCAGTGGCGGCGGCCCCGCAACCCCAGCTGCACCAGATCGCCGCAGCCCAACTCCAGGGCCTGGGGGTTGGCGTAGGTGAACACCTGCCCCTCCCGGCCCGCCTCCAGCCACACCTGCACCCAGGGGGCGGCCGCTCGTGCCGGTGGGCTGGGGCTCAACCTTGCGAAGCTCTCGGGCATTTCTTAGGATGGGACCGTTGGGCAGACCTGTGCTGCCGTCGGAACCAGGCAAAGTTCCGTCCAGAGGGAAGATGCGAGGCCGGCCAGGTGACCCCTGAGCCCCCGATCTGTGACCACCCCTGACAGCGTTGCCTGGGCCAGCGGCCCGCGTACAGCCAGATCCAGCACCAGCCAGACCCAGCACCAGCCCAATCCAGCATCAGCAGCGATCCAGCGCCGACCCTCGCCGACACCCCTGATTCAGGTTGCCCTTCGGCTGCCGCAATCACCCCACAATCACCTCCGTTGGGTCCGTCGTTTCGCAGTCGTTGTTGAACCCTTGCTCGATTGAGCGCTGATTGTCTTCAGCCGGTCATATCCCCTCCATCCGTCTCAACTTCGATCCGCCATCGCCGCCGTTGCCGGGACGGTTCATCCCGTTGGCAGTGGCCCATGTGATCGGCGCCAGCCGAGCCCCCTCCCGGTGGCGTTTTCTCCGGTCACGTTCTGTTTGTTTGTCTCGCCCCGCACGAATCCATGAGTCCTGCCGCCGCCAAACCCGCTGTGAACACCGTTGCTGTGAAAGCCAGCGGCACCAAGGTTGCGGCTGGCAAAGCCGCGGCAACCAAAGCATCTGCGGCCAAGGCGGCGGCCACCGAGCCGGCACCTGAGGCGACGGCCCCCGAAATCCTGATGGTGGCGGCGGCCACGGGCGAGACCCTCTCGGTGGCCAAGGGCAAGGCCAAGGCCAGCAAGACCACCAAGGCCGCATCCAGCAAAGCTGCCTCCAGCAAGGCTGCAAAGGCCATGGCCGAGCAGCCCACCGATTTGAACGCCGCCGCCGACGCCCTGCTGGCGGCCGCCGGGGATGGCCCCGCCGCCGAAGCCAAGGACCTGGCCGGCGACAAGGCGGCTGAGAAGGACGCCAAGAACGCCAAGGCCCTGGCCAGCATCAAGGTGGGCCCCAAGGGCGTGTACACCGAGGACTCGATCCGGGTGTACCTGCAGGAGATCGGCCGCATCCGCCTGCTGCGTCCCGACGAGGAAATCGAACTGGCCCGCAAGATCGCCGACCTGCTGCAGCTGGAGGAGCTGGCGGTTCAGTTTGAGGCGGACAACGGGCACTACCCCGACACCAAGGAGTGGGCCGCCCTGGTCGAGATGCCCCTGATCAAGTTCCGCCGGCGCCTGATGCTGGGCCGCCGGGCCAAGGAAAAGATGGTGCAGTCGAACCTGCGCCTGGTGGTCTCGATCGCCAAGAAGTACATGAATCGGGGCCTGAGTTTCCAGGACCTGATTCAGGAGGGCTCCCT
>RHBP01000179.1 GCA_010030955.1 Synechococcaceae bacterium WBB_10_009
CTGGAGCAGCTGCTCCAGCAGCCCCCCAGCCGCGCCCGCATCGATCGGCATCTGCACCGCTGGCTCCCCCCGGAGCCCGACCAGGCGCCCGGGATCCGCATCGACCCGCCCCGCACCGAGGGCCCAAGCACCGATGCAGCCCAAGCGTTGCTGGGGCCCGACCTGGCGCTCTGCAGCCGCTGCCTGGCGGAGCTGGCCGATCCCCACAATCGCCGCCACCGCTATCCCTTCATCAGCTGCACCGACTGCGGCCCCCGCTACAGCATCCAGCGCTCCCTGCCGTTTGAGCGGGCCCACACCAACCTGGTGGCCTTCCCCCCCTGCCCCCAATGCCAACGGGAGTATGGCGATCCCGGCGACCGCCGCTTCCACGCCCAGACGATCAGCTGCCCGCAGTGCGGGCCCCAGCTGCGCTGGAACGGTGAGACGACCACCGTGGAGGCTGCCATCGCCGCCGCCCACGTGTGCCTGCGGAGGGGAGGACTGCTGGCCCTCCAGGGGGTGGGGGGCTTCCACCTGCTGGCCCGCGCCGATCAGCCGGAGGCGGTGCGGCAATGCCGGCGGCGCAAGGGGCGCCCCGACAAGCCCCTCGCCCTGTTGGCCAGCCGCCCCTGGATTGAGCGCCATTGCCGCGTCAGCCCCCAGGAGCTGGAGCTGTGGCAATCCGCGGTGGCCCCGATCGTGCTGCTGCGGCGCCGGCCCTCAGCCCCAGTGGCCGACGCCGTTGCCGGCGACAGCCCCTGGCTGGGGGTGATGCGTGCGAGCAACGGCTTGCAACAGCTGCTGCTGGAGCACGGCGGTGGAGCCCTGGTGGCCACCAGCGCCAACCGCTCCGGCGAGCCGATCACCAGCGACGAGCACAGCGATGGCGCGGCGCTGGCGGCCCTGGCCGATGCGGTGCTCAGCCACACCCTGCCGATCCGCAACCCCATCGATGACAGCGTGCTGCGCTGGGCCGCCGGTGCCCCCCTGGTGCTGCGGATAGGCCGGGGTCTCGCCCCCCTGGCCCTGCCGGCCCCCAACGCTTCAGAGCCAACGCTGGCCCTGGGTGCCCACAGCAAAGCCAGCCTGGCCCTGCGGCTGGAGGGCTATCGCCTGCTCAGCCCCGACCTGGGCGACCTCAGCGGCGAGCGCTGCGGTGAACGCTTGATGGCCACCGCTGCGGAGTGGTTGGCGCACCATCGGCTCCATCCACGAGCCATAGCGTCGGATCAGCATCCGGCCTACGGCTCCACGCAGCTGGCCCAGGCCCTCAGCCAGCGCTGGCGGCTGCCCTGGCTCCAGCTTCAGCATCACCGGGCCCACGTGCTGGCGGTGATGGCCGAACACGGGCTCAACGGGCCCCAGCTGGGGGTGGCCTGGGATGGCTCCGGCCTGGGCGACGACGGCACGCTCTGGGGTGGCGAAGCGCTGCTGGTGACCGCGACATCCGCCAGCCGGGTGGCCCATCTGCGCCCCTTTCCGCTGCCGGGGGGCAGCCTGGCCCTGCGGGAGCCGCGCCGGGCTGCCCTGGGGTTGCTGCTGGCGGCCTGGGGGGTGAACTGGCGGCGGCATGCACCGGCCCTAGCGGAGGCCAGCGGTTGGGCCGGCTGGTCGGCCGTCGAGCTGGCGGGGGTGGAGCGCGCCGCGCGGGCTGGCCTGCAAAGCCCCCTGTGCTCGAGCATCGGCCGGCTGCTGGATGGGCTGGCGGCGTTGCTCGGGCTGGCGACGTGCAGCAGCTACGAAGCCCAGGCCGCGCAACGGCTGGAGGGGGAAGCCCAACGGCAGTGGGAGCGGCACGGAACCCAGCAACCAGCCAGCCGCTATCACCTACCACTGCGGCCCAGCCCGGGCGGTGATCCAGCGCACTGGGATTGGCGGCCGTTGTTGCGGCAAGTGCTCCACGACCGCACCGCGGGGCACAGCACCGGTGCCATGGCGTTGGCCATTCACCGCGCCCTGGCAGAAGCCATCGCCCAGCTGGCGCAGGCCCAGCGGTGCCGACAGCTGGTGCTGGCCGGCGGCTGTTTTCAGAACGCCCTGCTGCTGGAGCTGAGCGAGGCCGCATTGGCGGCCCAGGGTTGCCGTGCGCTGTGGTCGCAGCGCTTGCCCAGCAATGACGCCGCAGTGGCGATGGGGCAGCTGCTGGCCGCCGAAAGCCTCCTTAAGACAACCTCAGCCCCACGGCCCCCCTCGGCATGTGTCTCGCGGTCGCCGGTGAGCTGATCAGCTGCAACGGGCATCCCGACCCCCTCTGGCGCAGCGGCGATGTGTGCATCGGCGGGGTGCTGCGTGAGGTGAGCCTGGCCTGTGTGCCGGAGGCATGCATCGGGGATCAGGTGCTGGTCCACGTGGGCATCGCCCTCACCGTGTTGGAGCCCGAGCCATGACCGCAAGGGACAGCGCCTGGATGGATGGCAACGAAGCGGTGGCACGGGTGGCCTATCGCCTCAGCGAGGTGGTGGCCCTCTACCCGATCACCCCGGCCACACCCATGGGCGAATGGGTGGATGCCCGGGCCGCAGAAGGCCTGCCCAACCTCTGGGGTCAGGTGCCCGAGGTGATCGAAATGCAGAGCGAGGCCGGTGCGGCGGGGGTGGTGCATGGGGCGCTGCAGGTGGGGGCGCTCACCACCACGTTTTCCGCCTCGCAGGGGCTGCTGTTGATGCTCCCCAACCTCTACCGGATCGCCGGAGAGCTCCACAGCGCCGTGATCCATGTGGCCTCGAGGGCACTGGCCACATCCGCCCTCTCCATCTTTGGTGACCACAGTGATGTGATGGCGGCGCGCGGCACAGGCTGCGCCCTGCTCTGCTCCAGCTCGGTGCAGGAGTGCGCCGACGGCGCCGCCATCGCCATGGCCGCTTCGCTGCGGGGGCGGGTGCCGGTGCTGCACTTTTTTGATGGCTTTCGCACCTCCCATGAACTGCAGCGGGCGGAGCTGATCAGCGATGGGGTGCTCGAGGCCCTGGTGCCCGCTGAGTTGGTGGCGGCCCATCGCCGCCGGGGCCTCAGCCCCGACCATCCGCAATTGGCGGGCAGCAGCCAGAACCCGGATGTCAGTTTTCAGGCGCGGGAGGCGGTGAATCCCTTCAGCGATGCCATGCCGGCC
>RHBP01000180.1 GCA_010030955.1 Synechococcaceae bacterium WBB_10_009
CTTCAAGGTTGTTGCTGCAGGGCCGCATTGCACACCAGTTCGGCGCCTGGGCCTGAGCGGCGCCGAACTGGTGTGCAATGCGGCCCTGCAGCAACAACCTTGAAGCGCCTGCTGCCCGATCGCCTATCGGCGCGGCTGTTGCTCTCCAGCGGCCTGCAACTGCTGCTGGTGGGAACAGCCCTGGGGCTGCTGGGCTACGCCACCGGGCTGCGTGAGGGGCTGGAGCGGGTCGCGCTCGAGCGCCAGCAGAACCAGCTCACCAGCCTGTCAACCGCCCTGTCGATGCGGCTGCGCGCGCCCCAGACCATCAACCGCGAAAACATGCTGGCCATCCGCCAGGGAATGCTGAGGCTCGACGATTTCAACCAGCTGGGGCTGCGCTTCTGGCGCCAGATGCAGCTTTATCCGGTGGGTTACATCAACTGGGGCAGCAGCGCCGGCAGTTTTCTGGGGGTCGAGCGCCTTGAGAACGGGCGACTGGTGCTCAACGAAGACAGCGCGCAACCCCTGGGGCGGGGGCGTCTGGGGGTTTATGCCCTGGGGCCCCATGGTGCACGGGGTCCCCTGCTGGAGGTGCAGGAGGGCATGACCACCTTTCACCAGGAGGCCTGGTACACCGACACGGTCAAGGCAGGCCGGGCCACCTGGAGCTCGATCTACCAGTGGGAGGACAAACCTGAGGTGGTCGCGATCTCCTACAACGAACCGGTGCGCGATGGGCGCGGCACGATCCTGGGCGTGATCGGCGTCGACTTTGTGTTGAGCCAGCTGAGCAGTTGGTTGCAGCAGCTCTGGACGCACCAGCAGGGGGTGGCCCTGGTCGTTGAACCCAGTGGGCTGATCGTGGCCAGCTCGAACCCGGAGCTGGCCCTGGTGCACGCCGGCGGCACCCGCCAGCGCATGCGGATCGACCAGCTCGCGGGCGACGGCGCCGATGCGAAAGTCAACCCGCGGTCGATTCTGGAGGCGTTGCTCTTCGTGGGGCAGCCCGGCGCCCGCGGGCTGCGGCCCCACCAGGCCGCCATCGCCAGAAGCAACGGCCAGGGGCTGAGCCGGGTCAGCCTCAGCGGGCAGACCTACCACCTTGAAGCCCGCCCCTGGGGGCGGGCCGAGGGGCTGAACTGGCTGCTGATCACGGCGCTCAGTCAGGACGCCGCCCTGGTGCGCAGCCAGCAGCAGAGCACACTCGCCCTGCTGCTGGGACTGCTGGCGCTGGCTGCACCCGACCAGCCGTTCACAGCCGACCTGCCGGCGGGCGCGGCCGTGGAGCTGGCCGGCATGGCCGCCGCCTTTGCCGATCTGGTGTGGCGGCTGCAGCACAAGGACGCCGCGGCACTGCAGCTGCTCAGGGCCAAGCTGCGCACCAGCCTGGAGGCCTCGGCCGTGGCCCACGAAATCAAGCTGCCCCTGAGTCAGATCCTGCTCAGCAGCCGCCTGCTGCTCGAGGGGGCTGACGCCGATGCAGCCCTGGGGGCCGCCACCCGGGCCGAGCTCAGCGCCATCGCTGCCGCTGCCGATCAGGTGGTCACCACGATCGAAAAGATGCGCACCCTGCTGCGCAACGTGCAGACCAACCACAGCCGGCTCAATCTGGCCCACGTGGCCAACAGCGCCCTGCTTTACATCAGACCGGCCCTGAACCGGGCCGGCGTGCAGATCGAACGCATGGGTCTTGGGCAGCCCTGCCTGATTGACGGCGACAGCACCCAGCTGCAGATCGCCCTGGTCAACCTGCTGCGCAACAGCCTCGAAGCCCTGGAGCAGCAGCCCCCGGTGCGACGCCTGCGCGTCAGCCTGGAGCAGCACAGCGACCAGGCGTTCCTGCAGATCGAAGACAACGGACCGGGATTTCCGGCCCTGCCTGATCTGCTCGAACCGCTGCAGACCAGCCGCCGCGAGGGTTCTGGCCTGGGGCTCTTTGTGGTGACCACCACCCTCGAGAACCACAAAGGCAGCATTGAGCTGGGTCGCTCGAGCCTGGGCGGCGCGGCGGTCACCCTGCGGCTGCCACTGGCCGCCGCAGATGGCCTACCCAGTTCTGGGTAGGGGCAGAAGCAGGGGCCTGGCCCATGCATACGGTGCATGGATCAGGCCGGGCGGGCAGAAAACCGCCTGTTTCAAGCGGCCCTTTCCATGAGCGACATCTTTCTCGACGGGCTGCCGGTGCTCGATGGCCTGGAGATCACCGGCAGCACCAGCGTCACAGCCCGCTGGCTGCGCTGCGATCAGAGCTCGGTCTCCCGCACCTACCGCCGCGTCAGCGCGCTTCTGGATCTCGAGTTCGGCAAGCACAACGGTCGCTACCAGGCCGGCCGCAATCGCGAGCTGCTGCGTTGCCTGCGGCAGGCCGCCCAGCTGAGGCGCCTGGAGCAGGGCTCCAGGCAGCTGCACTGGATCAGCCAGCCCGACCTGCATCTGCCCAGCCGGCTGCTGGAGCCCTTGGGGCCGCTGCCCTGCAGCTGGCCGCAGGGTCAGGACTGCCTGGCGCTGCTGCAACAGCGGGTGCTTGATCTGCTCGTGCTCAGCGGCGGGCCGGCCCAGACCCTGAACCGCGTCGCCGCACGACGGGGCTTCGCCTGTGCGAGCTGGAGCCTTGCCCCCGACCTGACCCTGCTCACGGCCTTCGAGCTGCGGGATCACCCAACCGTGACGGGGCTGGTCGGGAAGCTCGGCAGCTCTGCCAGCCTGGACGACGGGCGTCCGGTCGGCAGAGCGCTGGCATGAACCAGGCAACAACACCCCAGCTGCCCGACATCGCCGCGATGCGGCAGCTGGTGCAACGGGGCGAGAGCCGCCCCCTGCGCTGGCGGCAGGAACAACTGCAGCGGCTGCAGACCCTGCTGACCCGCCACGAACAGCAGCTGATCGAAGCCCTGGGCCATGACCTGGGCAAGCCCCAGCTGGAGGCGTCGATGGAGCTGGTGCTCGTGCACCAGGAACTGCGGCTGACCCGTTCACAGCTGAGGCGTTGGATGGCGCCCGAAGCGCTGCCGCTGGCGGCTGCCAATCCGCCGTACGACCGATCGGAGTCAGTCGATACTCGATTCGCCGGGCGGCGCCATCGGACAAATCGACCCGCAGCGCTTGAGG
>RHBP01000019.1 GCA_010030955.1 Synechococcaceae bacterium WBB_10_009
CCGCCAAGAAGGCCCCCGCCACCACCAAATCCGGACGGCTGCGGGCCAGCGCCGTGCGCATCATCCGCGCCGCCGATCGCTGATGCTGCGGAAGCCGATGCCGCGGAATCGGGTGGGGCGAACGCTGCTGCCCGTGCTGCCCCTGCTGTCCATGGTGGCCCTGGCCGGTTGCAGCGGCACCCCCTTCGGCGACCAGCTCTCCCGCAGCTTCTCCACCCCGCCGGCCGCACCCCCCACCCCGCGGCCTGCGGCGCCTGCGGCGGCCCCCGGCAAGCCAGCCGGCCCAGCTGCCGGCGCCGCCGCCACCAACCCCAAGCCCGCCACGCCGGCCACCCCCCCGCCGCGGCCGCTGCGGGCGGTGCCATCGGCCACGCAGGCCCCCTACCGGGTCACCATCAAGCTGCCGGCCGCGGACCCCGCCGCCCCGGCTGAGCGCGTCACCGAGGCCCTGCGGGCCGCCGGGGTGAGCTTTGAGGTGGAAACGATTGAGCGGGTCAAGCCCGGTGGCGATGGCTATGGCACGCCGCAGCGCAGCGCGGCACCCCCGCCGCGATGAGCCTGTCGCGCCGGCAGGCCCGCCAGCTCACGGACACCGCCTACCTGGCGGCGGCCACGGCCCTGCTGTGGGTGGGGCTCTATTACCTGCCGGTGGGCGGCGCCCTGTTTCGCTTGGCCCTGCCCCTGCCCCTGGCGCTGTTGCAGCTGCGCCACAACGGCCGCTGCGCCGTGGAGGGGGTCACGGTGACGGCCCTGTTGCTGGTGGCCTTGATGGGGCCGATCCGCGGCCCGCTGGTGCTGTTCCCCTACGGCCTGCTGGCCCTCTGGCTCGGCTGGTGCTGGCGCCGCCGCCTCAGCTGGTGGCTGAGCTGGAGCGTGGGCCTGTTGATCGGCGCCGCCGGCTTTCTGGTGCGGGTGGCGGTGCTCTCGGTGCTGCTGGGGGAAAACCTCTGGGTGGTGATCACCACCGCCGCGGCCCAGCTGCTGGAGCGGCTGGCGGGGCTGTTGCAGCTGGGCGGTGGCCCCGACCTGCTGCAGGTGCAGCTGATGGCCCTGGCGCTGGTGCTGCTGCAAAACCTGATCTGTTGGCGCTGCATGCGGTGGCGCTGTGGATCTTTGCCCGCCTGCAGAGCCCGATCAGCGATCCACCGGCGCTGCTGCGGCCCCTGCTGGCCCTCGATCCGCTTTGAGCCTGGTTCGGCTCAGCGGTGATCCCGCCCTGGCGGAGCGCTGGTGTGCGGGCCTGCGGCGGCCCTGGTTGGAAGCGAACCAGCCCCTGCCCCAGGTGGTGCTGGTGTTGGCCGGCACCGACACCGCCGCCGTGCCGGGCATCTCCGCCGCCGGGGCCACCCCCACCGCCCGCCAGCGCACGGCCGCCGCCGATGCCGAGCTGCTGCTGTTGGGCCCCGATCAGCGGCGGCCCCATGCCCTGCCGCCGCTGCCGGCGGGGGTGAGCCCGGCCCTGATCGCCCATGTGGTGGTTCGGGAGTTGGGCCTCGATCCCCTGGTGGTGGACCTGGGGGTGCCCGTGGCCCCGGCGCTGCCCCACCTGCGCTTTGGCCAGGGGCCGGCCCGCTGCCTGAGCGGCGGTGCGGCGATGGATCCGCAACGGGTGGCGCAGCTGTTGGCGCGGGGGCGCCGCTGGGGGGAGCGCCTGGCGGCCGCTGGCGTGCCGCTGCTGCTGGCGGAGTGCGTGCCCGGGGGCACCACCACCGCCCAGGCGGTGCTGCAGGGGCTGGGGGTGGAGGCGGCCGGTCTGGTGAGCGGCAGCCTGAAGGAGCCGGCCCATGGCCTCAAGGCGGAGCTGGTGGCGCGCGGTTTGGCGGCGGCGCAGCTGGGCCCCGATCCCGCCCCGGAGGCGGTGCTGGCGGCGGTGGGTGACCCCATGCAGGCCCTGGTGGCGGGGGTGCTGCTGGGGGCGGCGGCGGCGGCGGCGCCGTTGCCGCTGCTGCTGGCGGGCGGCAGCCAGATGGCGGCGGTGTTGGCCCTGGCGCTGGCGCTGGCGCCGGCGCAACAGCGCCCCGCCCTGCTGGCCCAGGCGGCCCTCGGCACCACCGCCTGGGTGGCGGGGGAGGCCAGCAGCGATCTGGGCCTGTTGCTGGAGCGGATCGCCGGGCGCTGGGGCCAGGCGCCCTTGGCCTTCGCCTGCGGCCTGCGCTTCAGCGCCTGCACCACCCCGGAGCTGTTGGCCTACGAGCGGGGCTACGTGAAGGAGGGGGTGGGGGCCGGCGGCCTGGCCCTGCTGTGGGAGTTGAGCGGCCGCAGCCCGCAGCGGCTGGCGGAGGCCTGCGAGCGGGCCTGCGCCGGGCTGCGTTCCTAGGGTCGGCGGGATGGAACACCGAGCTGTGCTGAGCCGCCGTCGCCTGTTGCAGCTCTCCGCCGGCGGTGGGGCCCTGCTGGGGGCGGCCGCCCTCGGGGCCTGCCGCGGTTTGGGGGGTGCCGAGCCGCAGCTGCTGCTGGTGCGTGGGCAGCTGCCGGCGGCCTGGAGCAAGGCCCTGCCCGAACCCTGGCGCGCCCGGCCCTTTGAAAGCCCCGAAGCGCTGCTGCAGGCCAGCGCCAGCCCCCAGCCGGTGCCCACCCTGCTGGCCCTGGGGGATGGCTGGGCCCAGCAGGTGCCGCCGGCGCGGCTGCGCCCCCTGGCGGTGCAGGGATTGCTGCGGGAGTTGGATCCCCTGGCGGCGGCCCCCAGCCGCCTGTTCGCCCCGGAGGGGTCTCCGGTGTTGGCCTTCCCCTGGGCCTTTGGCACCTGGGTGCTGCTGCTGCGCAACCGCCCCGACCTGCTGCGCCGCCGAGCGGAAGGCTGGTCGCTGCTGTTGGACCCCAGCCTGCGGGGCCGCCTGGTGCTGCCCTCCAGCCCGCGGGTGGTGATCGAACTGGCCCTGCGCCAATTGGGTGTGGATCCGGCCGAGCCGACCGCCCTCGGGGATTCCCGCCTGGCGGCCCGCCTGGCGGCGTTGCGCCGCCAGGCCCTCGCCTTCGATGAACGCGATGGGCTGCAGTGGCTGTTGGCCGGCGATGCCGATGCCGCCGTGGTGCCCAGCCAGCGGGCCCTGCCGCTGCTGCAGCGCGATCCCCGCCTGGAGGCCCTGCTGCCGGCCAGCGGTTCACCCCTCTCGTGGCAGCTGCTGCTGCAGCTGGGCCGCGATGGCGACCCCACGGTGCCGTTGCCGCTCGAATGGCTCCGCGACGGGTTGACGTTGCCCCTGCTGGATCGGCTGTTGGCGGCGGGTTGTGTGCCGCCGCTGCCCCCCCACCGCCTGCAGGGGGCCCTGGCCCGTTGGCCGCAGCGGCTGCGGCCGCTGCTGCTGCCGCCGCCGGCGGTGCTGGCCCGCTGCACCAACCTGCCGCCCCTCAGCGCCGCTGAACAACGCCGTTGGCAGGCCCTCTGGGATGGCGCCCTGGCTGGGGCCTGAGGGGGCCAGCGCCTACCCCCAGAGCCGCCGCCGCGGCGGGGCCGCCAAGCGGCGGTGGGTGTCCGCCAGCAGCTCGGGGATCGGCAGCTGCAGCGGGCAGCGCGGCAGACAGTCGCCGCAACGGCCGCAGGCGCTGGCGTTGTGCTCTTCCCACCAGTGGCCGGCGCGGCCGATCAGGTTGTAGCGCTCCTCAGCAAACGCCTGCAGGCCATGGCCCACCGCCAGGTTGCGCAGCCGCAGCAGCTCCGGGATCGGCACGCCATTGGGGCAGGGCAGGCAGGCGCGGCATTGGCCGCAGCGTTCGGCCCCCAGCCGCCCTTGCCCGGCCCCGGTCAAGCGCTCCAGGGCGGCCCGTTGGGCGGCGTTGAGCCAGGGTCCCGGCGCCGCTGAGGGGCCGGCGATGGCGGCGGCCAGGGCCAGGTCGCTGGGTTGGGCGGCCCCCAGGCTGAGGGTGGAGATGCCCTGGTCGAGCAGGAAGCGGTAGGCCAGCTCCAGCGGTGCAAAGGGGGCGCAATCGGCCTGCAGCATCGCCGGCGGGTCGTAGAGCCGGCCCCCCTTGTCGGCTGGGGAGATGGCCAGCACCCCGATGCCCTGCGCCAGGGCCGCCCGGGCCAGGGGCAACCGGGTCGGGTCGAACAGGTGCAGGTGCAGGCTGCAGAACGCGAACCGCCCGCTGGCGAGGGCCTGCTCGATCAGGGCCGTGCTGCCGTGGCTGGAGAACCCCACCTGGCCCACCAGCCCCTCCCCCTGGGCCCAGCGCAGCAGCTCGGCACCGGGGCCGGCCGTGGCCCAGTGCAGATGCTCGGGTCGGTTGAGGCCATGCACCGCCAGGTTGTGCAGCCGCTCGAGCCCAAGCCGCTCAAGGATCTCCCGCAGCTGCCGTTGCCCCGTCTCCAGGCTCACCCCCGGCAGCAGCTTGCTGGTGACCACCAGCTGCCCATGGCGTTGCGGGTGCCGTTGCTGCAGGGTGCGCAACGCCTGGCCCAGGAACCGCTCCGCCGGCCCGTAGGCGGGGGCGGTTTCGATGTGCCAGATCCCCGCCTCCAGGGCCGCCGTCAGCACCGCCGCCATCTGCTGGGCGCTGCCGGTGGCGCGCATGGTGCCCAGGCAGAAGGGGGAGACCGCCGGCCCCCGGCCGAAGGGGCGCGGGTCAGCCAGGGTTGTCGGCTCCGCCGTCGCCGTCGGGGTCGTTGCCGCCGTCAGGTTCGGCCGCCTCGCTGCGGGCCCGGCCGATCTGACGCACCAGTTCGGCCGGGCTCACCTGGTCGAGGAAGCGGCGGAAGTCGGCGTCGTCCTCGGCGTCGGCCTCCGCATCCACGGGGATTGAGGCGTCGGCCACCACCTCCTCCAGCATCCAGATGCCGCTGCCGGTGCGCACGGCCAGGGCGATGGCATCGCTGGGCCTGGCGTCGAGTTCAACGGTGTCGCCGTCGCCGTGGCTGAGTTTGAGCACGGCGCGGAAGGTGCTGTCCTCGATGGTGTGGATGATCACCCGCTCGAGGCTGAGGCCACCGACCTCCAGCAGTTGGGCCATCAGGTCGTGGCTGAGGGGCCGCGGCGGCGTCTGCTCGCTCAGGCCGGCCATGATGTTCTGGGCTTGGGCCTGGTCGATCCAGATCGGCACCTGGCGGCGTCCGGATGGGTCGCGCAGCAGCACGATTGGGCTGCGGCTGGCCGCGTCCAGGGCAATGCCGGCCACGCGCATCTCAACCATTGCTTGCCCGCAGGCCGTTCTGCCCGATTATGGCCAGGGTTGGACGGGGCACCGCATGTTCACCGGGTTGGTGCAGGCCGTGGGCCAGCTGCAGCGCACCGGCACGGGCGTGGAGCTGCTGATCCCCGCCGGATCGGCCCTGGATCCGGCCCAGTTGCAGCTGGGCGACAGCGTCGCCGTGGATGGGGTGTGCCTCACGGTGACGGCCCAGTCCAGCCAGGGCTTTCGCGCCGATGTGAGCGAAGAAACCCTGGCGCGCACCACCCTGGCGGCGAAGGCCAAACAGCGCGCCTGGGTGAACCTGGAGCCGGCGCTGCGGTTGGCGGATCGGCTTGGGGGGCACCTGGTGAGTGGCCACGTGGATGGCCAGGGCACCGTGGTGGCGGTGGAGCAGCAGAGCGCCTCCTGGCAGCTGAGCCTGCGCTGGGATGACCCCACCTACGGCCGCTACGTGTGCGAGAAGGCCAGCGTGGCGGTGGATGGCATCAGCCTCACGGTGGCCGGCTGCAGCCACGACGGCGCCAGCTTCTGGATTGCGGTGATCCCCCACACCTGGGTGTCCACCACCCTGCGGCACCTGCGCCCGGGCGATGCGGTGAACCTGGAGGCGGATCTGCTGGCGAAGTACACCGAGCGGCTGCTGCGCCACGGCTCCCCCGCGGCAGCGGCGGAGCCTCCACTCACGGCCGCCTGGCTGGCGGATCACGGTTGGGGTTAACGGTTGGGGTTCAGGGGGCTTGTGCCGCGGTTGAGGTTGCAAAACCGATCGGCGGGCTGACGATTGAGGCCGCGCTGAATAGCGTCCGGGAGTGTTGTCCTGTTCACCCATCCATGGCTTCTGAGCGTGTCGAGCCGGGCCTCGGCTCCCTGCGCAGCTTCACCATCGCTGAGGGCATCCTGCTGCTGGTGCTCGGCGTGTTGGCGCTGCTGTTTCCGGTGATCGCCTCCGCCTGGGTCACCGTGGTGGTGGCGCTCGCCTTCCTGGTGGGCGGCATTGTTGGCTGGGTGAACGGCCTCAACCGCTCCCGCCGCCTCAGCCGCTGGCACTGCTTCTGGCGCCTGGTGGTGTCCACCCTGTTCGTGGTCACCGGTGGCTGGATCATTCAGCAGTTCAGCGCTGGCCTGGTGCCCGCCGCGGCCCAGGTGGCGGCCCTCGCCTTTGCCATCGGCATCGTCTTCCTGGTGGAGGGCGTGGTGGCGGCAATCGTGGCGCTATCCCACCGGGAGATGTCCGGGTGGGGATGGGGTCTGGCCAACGGCATCGTGACCCTGCTGTTGGGATTGATCATCGTGACCATGCAGGCCGGCGGCCTGCTCACGGTGCTGGGGATCCTGGTGGGGATCAGCTTCCTGTTCAGCGGGGTTGATCTGTTGGTGTTCAGCGCCGCCTTCCACGAGCCCGAGGGCTGATGGGTTCAGCTGGCGGCCCCCTCCTCGAGGGGCAGCAGCCAGATGGAGCCGGTTTCCTTGTGGATTTCAATCTTGAATTCCTGGCCCGGCTCCAGCCCCATGCGCCGTGTGTAGGCGTGGCCGATCAGCAGGTTGCCGTTGCCGTGCACGCGGGTGCGGAATTCGGCCTGCCGCCCGCGGCTCCCGCCCCCACCGCCGGAGCTGTGGCTGGGGAGGCTGTAGCCCTTCGCTTCCACCAGGGCGCGGTAGAAGCTTTTTTTGAGCAGCCGGCCGCTGGGACCCACATAGCCGCAGGCCCGCGCGATCTGGTCTTCCGGGCGATTGCTCAGGGAACGCGCCTTGTCGAGCAGGGCCTTGCCCTCCAGCATCTGCGTTGGGGCGCTGACTTTCTCTTCGACGAACACCGGTGGAGCTGAGGACCGCTGGCCCGATTGTGCCGATCGATCGCGAACCTCGGCAAGGGCAGATCGCAAGGAAAAGATTCAGTTTTTTGGGCAACGGTTGGCCGGACGCCAATCAGAGCAGATAGAGGATTCCGTAGAGCACCACCCAGATGCCATCCACGAAGTGCCAGTAGAGCTCGGCGGCCTCGAGTGGAAAGGGATCACCGCCGCGCACCCGCCCCCCCTGGCGGCTTTGCCACCACACGATCAGGATCATCAGGCCGCCGAGGGTCACGTGCAGGCCGTGGAAGCCGGTGATCGCGTAGAAGGTGCTGGCGAACAGGTTGTCCGTGAGGCCGAAGGGCAGGCTGAAGTACTCCTTCATCTGGCCCGCCAGGAAGCTGAAGCCCAGGGCGGCGGTGATCAGCAACCAGCGCTGGCAGCCGTCGCCATCGTTGCGGCGCAGGGCGGAGCCGGCCCGGTGGAAGGTGAAGCTGCTCACCAGCAGGAGCACGGTGTTGAGGGTGGGCAGCAGCAGCTCCAGCTCGTAGGTGGACCCGGAGGGCAATGGGTTCACCGCCCGAAAGGTGAGGTAGGCGGCGAAGAAGCCCGCAAAGGTCATGCCATCGGCCACCAGGAAGGTGGCCAGGCCAAACATGCGGTGGTCGCCGTGGTGCTCGCCAGGGTGCTCGGAGGCCCCGTGTTCGCCGGTTTGGGGGCCAAGGGCCTCCGGACGTTGGCTGGGCGTGCTGCTGAGGCTGGTCATCGGGGCGTTGCGGGATGAAGGGAGGCCGTCAGGGTTTGCGCTCGGGATCGCCCGCGCTCCAGAGGTCGCGGCCGCTGGTGGCGGCCAAGCTCAGGGATCCGGGCTCCACGCCATAGCCGTAGGGCTCGTGCACCAGGGGGGCTTCCCCGTGCCAGTTCTCCACCGGTGGCGGCGAGCTGGTGAGCCATTCCGGCGTCAGGGCGTTCCAGGGGTTGTCGCCCGCCGGTTCACCCCGGAAGGCGCTGAGGATCACGTTCACCAGGAAGGGCAGGGTGCTCACGGCCATCAACAGGGCCCCCACGCTGCTCACCTGGTTGATCAGCTCGAATTGCGGGTCGTATTCCGCCACACGGCGCGGCATGCCGTTGAGCCCCATCCAGTGCTGGGGGGCGAAGCAGAGGTTGAACCCCACGAAGGTGAGCAGGAAGTGCAGCCGGCCCAGGGGTTCGTTGAGCATCCGGCCGGTGACCTTCGGATACCAGTGGTAGATGGAGGCGAAGATCACAAACACCGTGCCGCCATAGACGATGTAGTGGAAATGGCCCACCACGAAGTAGGTGTCGTGCACGTGGATGTCGAACGGCACCTGGGCCAGGGCCACCCCGGTGATGCCACCGAACACGAAATTGAGGATGAAGCCGCAGGAAAACAGCATGGCGCTGTTGAGGGCGATCTTTCCGCCCCAGAGGGTGGCCAGCCAGTTGAAGAATTTGATGCCCGTGGGCACCGCAATGAAGGAGGTGGCGATCGTGAAGAACAGCCGCATCCACGGCGGTGTGCCGCTGGTGAACATGTGGTGCGCCCACACAATCAGGCCCAGGAACACAATGCCCATGATCGAATACACCATCGTGGTGTACCCGAACAGCGGTTTGCGGGCGTGCACCGGCAGGATTTCACTCACCAGGCCGAAGGCCGGCAGCACCATGATGTAGACCGCCGGGTGTGAGTAAAACCAGAACAGGTGCTGGTAGACCACGGCGTTGCCCCCCAGCGATGGGTTGAAGAAGCCGGTGTGGGCAATGATGTCGAAACTCAGCAGCACCAAGGTTCCCGCCAGCACCGGCGTGGAGAGCACCACCAGGATGCTGGTGCCGAGCATGGCCCAGCAGTACATCGGCATCTGCATCAGCTTCAGGCCGGGCCGCCGCAGCTTGAGGATCGTGGCGATGAAGTTGATGCCGCCGAAGATGGAACTGCCGCCCAGTAGCAGCACACTGAGGATCCAGATGATCTGGCCCGTGGCGGGGGTGGTGAGGCTCAGGGGGGGATAGGCGGTCCAGCCGGATTGGGCCGCACTGGCGATGAAGTAGCTGCTGATCAGCAACAGGCCGGCGGGTGGAATCAGCCAGAAGGCCACCGCATTCAGGCGGGGGAAAGCCATGTCCCGTGCCCCCACATAGAAGGGGATCAGGTAGTTGCCGAAGGCTCCGTTCACCACCGGCACGATCCACAGAAAGATCATCACCGTGCCGTGCAGGGTGAGCACCTCGTTGTAGGTCTCCCGGGGCAGGAAATCGGAGATTGGCGTCAGCAGTTCGGTGCGGATTGCACCGGCCAGGGCGCCCCCCACCAGATAGAAGATGAAGCCGCACACCAGGTATTGCAGGCCGATCACCTTGTGGTCGGTGCTGAAGCTCAGGTAACGCAGCCAGCCCTGGGGTTGCAGCGGCGGTGCGGTGGCGCTCGGTGGGGAGAGGGTCAGTGTCATGACTGAACGGCGGTGGGGGCGTCGGGGCTCGCGGCCGGGCTGTTCTGGGCGACCCAGTCGGCAAAGGTCTGCGGTTCTTCGACCACCACGGTGGAGCGCATGCCGCCGTGGTACGGCCCGCAGAGCTCCGCGCAGACGATCGGGTAGCGGCCGGGTTTGGTGGCGGTGAAGCTCAGCAGGGTGGGTTGCCCGGGGATGACGTCCTGTTTGAGGCGGAATTGCGGCACCCAAAAGGCATGGATCACGTCGTTGGCCTTCATCGTGAGGGCCACCGGCTGCCCCACCGGCACGTGCAGCTCACCGGCGGTGATGCCCGCATCGGGGTAATGGAAGATGAAGGCGAACTGCATCGCCGTCACGTCGACCGGCAGTGGCGGTTCACCGGTGCTGGCCTCCATCGCCACGGGGCTGATGCCGGCCCAGGTGCGGCTGTCACCGGCGTCGCTGTGCATGGCGTGCATGCTGTGGTCGTTGAGCGGCGCCATGCCGCCCATGCGGTCGTAGATGTCGTAGCTGTAGATGCCGACGAACAGCACCACCACGGCGGGGATGGCTGTCCAGAGGATTTCCAGCGGCAGGTTGCCCTCGATGGCAACCCCGTCCCCCTGGTCGCCATTGACACGGCGAAAGCGCACCAGGCTGTAAACAATCAGCCCGGCGATGCCGATCAGCAGGATCGTGCCAATGCTGAAGAGAACCTTGAAAAGTTCGTCGTAGACGGGTGCGTTGAGGCTGGCATCCTCCGGCAGGAGGTTGATGTTCTGACCCACCCAAAGCCCTGTGAGAACCAGGGCCATGCCGGCCAGGAGTGTGAGGATGGCTGCGGGAATCCGCATGGGCCCCGATGCTGATGGGCGCACGCTAAGGGGATTCAACGCCGACGGCGCAGCTCTGTTGCCGGTTGCAGGATTCGTGGCGTTTGGCGTGTGGGATTGCTCACCAAAGCATCACCAATGGTGTCACTGTTGACCGCCGAACACCGGATTTTCCCCTGATCGACAACCCATCGTTAGCGTGCCGTCAGTCGCGGTAGGAGCGGCCCATGACGACCATCGGACTGGGATCCGCCACCCCCCTGCGCGCCCGCCTGGCGACCCTCAGCGCCCATCTGCTCGTTGCTCTGGTGGCGCTGGTGGCGATCGGTGGCGCCACCCGGGTGATGGAGGCCGGTTTGGCCTGCCCGGATTGGCCCCTCTGCTACGGCTCCCTGCTGCCCGGCCACCGCATGAATGTGCAGGTGTTTCTGGAGTGGTTCCACCGCCTCGATGCCTTTGTCGTGGGTGTGGGGCTGCTGGTGCTGGCGGCGGTGAGCTGCTGGTGCCGGCGTCAGCTGCCGGCTGCCATCCCGCCCCTCACCCTGGCGGCGGCGGCCCTCGTGGCCCTGCAGGGAGCCCTTGGTGCCCTCACGGTGACGCTGCTGTTGCCGTTTCCGGTGGTGACGGCTCACCTGCTGACGGCATTGCTGCTGGTGGCCCTGCTCAGTGCCTGCACCCAGGCCCTGCTGGTGGATCCCGCCGAGGTGGGTGAAGCCCGCAGGGCGGCGCCATCCCTTTGGCCCTGGTTGACGGCCCTGGTGGCGGTGGCCGTGTTGCTGCAGTGCACCCTTGGCGGGCTGATGGCCACCCAGTGGGCCACGGGCGCTTGCCTGGCCTCCGGTGACGGCTGCCATTGGCTGGCGGCCCACCGGCACGGCGCCCGCGCCGCCGCCGCCGCAGTGTTGCTGTTGGCGGGGTTCACCCTGTGGCGACGCCCCGGGGAGCGCCCCTTGGCGGCCCTGGCGGCGGCCCTGGTGCTGGGGCAGATCGCCCTGGGGGTCTGGTCCCTGCGCCTCAGCCTCAGCGTCCCCGCCGTGACGGTGGCCCATCAGGTGGGTGCCGCCTTGCTGGTGGCGGTGTTGGCGGCGCTGGTGGCGCGCAGCGGCTCGCCCCGGTCTCAGTTCTTGGAGGTGATCCATGGTTAGCGCCCCATCGGTGAGCACCACGGCGGCCCCTGCCCTCAGCCGTGAGCAGGTGGTTCCCTCGCGGGCCAAGGTGCGCCTGCCGGCCTGGCTGGAGATTGCCAAGCCCCGTTTGATCCCCCTGCTGTTGGCCACCACCCTCGGGGGCATGGCCCTGTCGGAGGGGTGGCCGCTGCCGCCGCTGCGGCTGGCTTGCACCCTGGGCGGCGGCGCCCTGGCCGCCGCCGCCGCCGGCGTGCTCAATTGCCTCTGGGAGCAGGAGCTCGATGGCCGCATGCTGCGCACCAGCGGCCGCGCCCTGCCCTCCGGGCGGCTGTCGGTGGGCACCGCCTTCGCCATCGCCGTGGCCCTGGCCCTGGCGGCGGCCACCCTGCTGGTGGGTGGCGTCAACTGCCTGGCCGCCAGCCTGTCGCTGTTGGGGCTTTGCAGTTACGTGCTGCTTTACACGGTGCTGCTCAAGCCCCGCACGCCCCAGAACATCGTGATTGGTGGGGTGGCCGGTGCCATCCCACCGTTGGTGGGGGCCGCTGCCGCCAGCGGCCACCTGGGGCTGGGCGGCTGGTGGCTGTTTGCCCTGGTGATGGCCTGGACCCCCGCCCACTTCTGGGCCTTGGCCCTGCTGCTTAAGGACGACTACCGCGCCGTTGGCATCCCGATGCTGCCGGTGGTGAAGGGCAGCGCCGTCACCGCCCGCAGCATCAGCGCCTACGCCTGGATCACCGCGTTGCTCAGCCTGCTGGGGGTGTGGACCCTCCCCAGCGGCGGGCTGCTCTACGGCGTGCTGCTGCTGCCGTTCAATGCCCGTCTGCTGCAGATGGCCTGGGGCCTGCGGCGCCAGCCCGACGACCTGCAGCGCGCCAAGGGGCTGTTCCGCTGGTCGATTTTGTACCTGTTCGGGTTGTGCCTGCTGCTGTTGCTGGCGCGGCTGCCGGCCGGGGATCAGTTCAGTCGCCAGGGTCTGGATCTGCTGGCTCTGCTGAGGTCCGGCGGTTCAGCCTCCACCCTGGCGGCACCTGCGGTGGGCGGAGCTTTCTAGATTCAAGCCTCGTTGGGTTGAAGGGGGTTGTCAGCGGTGCAGGGTGCGGGGGCCAGTCCGGTGATCGAGCTGCAGGACGTCCGCAAGCGCTACGGCAAGGGGGAGCGCGCCGTGGAGGCCCTGCGGGGCCTTGATCTGGCCGTGCCCCCGGGCAGCCTCTATGGCCTGTTGGGCCCGAATGGAGCCGGCAAAACCACCAGCCTGCGGATCCTGGCCACCCTGCTGGCCCCCTGCAGTGGTGTGGTGCGCGTCGCCGGGGTGGATGCCCTGGCCGATCCCCGGTCCGTGCGCGAGCGCCTGGGCTACGTGGCCCAGGAGGTGGCGCTCGACAAAATTCTCACCGGTCGCGAGCTGTTGGCCCTGCAGGGCGACCTGTACCACCTGCCCCGCCCCCAGCGGGACGGCCGTATCGCCGAGCTGATCGCCCTGTTGGGCATGGAGGGCTGGATCGACCGCCGCTGCGGCACCTACTCGGGGGGCATGCGGCGCCGGCTGGATCTGGCGTCGGGCCTGTTGCACCGCCCCCAAGTGCTGGTGCTGGATGAGCCCACGGTGGGCCTCGACATTGAAAGCCGCGCCGCCATTTGGCAGGTGCTGCGCCAGCTGCGCGACCAGGGCACCACGGTGCTGCTCAGCAGCCACTACCTCGAGGAGGTGGACGCCCTGGCGGATCACCTGGCGATCATCGAAGACGGCCGCGTGATCGCCGCGGGCCGGCCCCAGGAGCTCAAGGCGGCCCTCGGGGGCGACCGGGTGACCCTGCGGGTGCGTGAATTCAGCGACGAACCGGAAGCCCTGCGCGTGCAGCAACTGGTGCAGGGTTGCCCCGGCGTGCGCCAGGTGGTGGTCAACCGCGCCCAGGGCTTTTCGCTCAACCTGGTGGTGGAACACGACGGGGTGGTGGAGCAGCTGCGCCGCCAGCTCAGCGAGGCCTCCCTGCCGGTGTTTGCCCTGGCCCAGAGCCGCCCCAGCCTGGACGACGTTTACCTGCAGGCCACCGGCCGCACCCTGATGGATGCGGAGCTGGCGGTGGCCGGCAGCCGCGACCCGAAGGCGGAGCGCAAGCAGGCCATGCGCTGATCCGGTGTGTTGTTGATCGTCCCTTTGTTGTTGCTCCCCCCGTTGTTGCTGCCCCCGCCATGACCAGCGCCGCCCCCACCCTGCTCAGCCCGGACGCGAGCCCCTTGCCCGCCCGTTCGGCGGCGGCGGACCTGGCGCAGGAAACCATCGCCCTCTGCCGGCGCCTGTTCCTGCAGTTGTTGCGCCGCCCCTCCACCCTGGTGGCCGGCGTGCTGCAGCCCCTGATCTGGCTGGTGCTGTTTGGGGCCCTGTTCGCCAACGCCCCCACCGGCCTGCTGCCCGATGGCCTCAGCTACGGCCGCTTCCTGGGGGCTGGGGTGATTGTGTTCACCGCCTTCAGCGCCGCGCTCAACGCCGGCCTGCCGGTGATGTTCGACCGGGAATTCGGTTTTCTGAACCGCCTGTTGGTGGCGCCACTGCGCTCCCGCAGTTCGATCGTGCTGGCCTCCGTGCTGTACATCACGGCCCTGAGCCTGGTGCAGAGCCTGGCGATCATGGCCACCGCGGCCGCCCTGGGCTACGGCTGGCCTGGGGGCTCCGGGCTGCTGCTGGTGCTGGTGACCCTGTTGCTGTTGGTGTTCGCCGTGACGGGCCTCAGCCTCGGGCTGGCCTTCGCCCTGCCCGGCCACATCGAGCTGATCGCCGTGATCTTCGTGGCCAACCTGCCGCTGCTGTTTGCCAGCACCGCCCTGGCCCCCCTCAGCTTCATGCCCCCCTGGTTGGGGTGGCTGGCGGCCGTGAATCCCCTTACCTTCGCGATTGAACCGATTCGGGCCGCCTATGCCGGCCAGTTTTCCCTGTCTGCCGTGGTGTTGCAGGCCCCCTACGGGGATGTCACCGCCAGCGGTTGCCTGGGGGTGCTGGCGCTGCTGGCGGTGGGCCTGTTTCTGCTGATCCGCCCGCTGCTGGATCGCAAGCTCTCCTGACCCCTGATCGCCGTGACCCGCCGCCCCGATCCGATCCCCTCCCCCCAGGCCCGCCGCCAGGCCCACCAACGCGCCCTGCTGGAGGCCCTGGCCCAGCGCGATGCCCTGGGGGTGGAGCGGTTGCTGGGGCAATGGGTGCATCGCCACGGCCACCCCTCCCTCGCCCCGGTGCTGGTGGAGCTGCAGGCCATGGATCCCGAGGGCATGGCCTGGTGGCAGGGAGGGGTTGATCGGGCGCTCGATCCGGGGGTCGAGCCGGTGGTGGAGCCGGTGTCCCAACAGTTGCCGCCACCCCCCGCCCCCCAGGCCAATCCGGATCTGGCCCGGCTGCGCTCCTGGCTGCCCGACCGGGTGGAGCGTCGCCGTGCCGCTTGACCCCCGGTTGGATCCCCAGCGGCTGCGGGGCGGCCTGATCGTGTCGGTGCAGGCGCCGGAGGGCTCCCCCATGCGCCACAACGATGTGATCGCCGCCATGGCGGAGGCCAGCCTCAACAACGGCGCCGTCGGCGTGCGGCTGGAGAGCCCCGAGCACATCGGCGCGGTGCGCCGGCGCTGCCCGGAGGCGCTGATCATCGGGCTGTGGAAGCGCAACGTCCCCTCCAGCCCGGTGTACATCACCCCCGGTTGGCAGGAGATCCAGGCGGTGTGGGCCGCGGGTGCCGATGTGGTGGCCCTCGATGCCACCGAACGGCTGCGCCCCGATGGCCAGCGCCTGGACGACCTGATCCAGCGGACCCGTGACCAGCTGGGGGCCCCATTGATGGCCGATGTGGACAGCGTGGCCAATGGGCTGCGGGCCGCCGAGCTCGGCTGTGATTGGGTGGGAACCACCCTCTACGGCTACACCGAGGCCACCGCCCACCAGGCCCCTCCGGCCTGGGAGTTGCTGCCGGAGCTGCGGCAGCACCTGCCCGCAGCCACGTTGCTGATCTGTGAGGGGGGCATCGCCAGCCCTCACAGCAGGCGCGCCAAGCCCTCGATGGCGGCGCCGATGCCGTGGTGGTGGGCACCGCCATCACCGGTGTGGACCTGCAGGTGGCCGCCTACCGGCGGCGGCTGGCGCAGCCCTGAGCAGCGCTGCTGCGAAGGGAACCTGAAGCCCGGGGCACTGGCGGCGGATTCTGCACACAGTGGGGTGGCTTGGGAGGTGTGCCATGGCCCCTTCGCGCCTGTTCACGTTGCTGCCGCTGGCCCTGGGGGGCCTGCTGCTCAGCACCGCTCCGGTGGTGGGACTCTCGCTCGACGATGTGCAGGCCCTGAACCGGGAGCTGGGGCGCCTCTGCAACGCCCCGCCGCGCCAGGCGCTTGCGGTCTGCCGCATCCACGCCCGCCTGGTGCGGGCCCTTTAGCGGCAGCGGGGCAAGCCGTGGAGTGGGCGGCGCTGAGGGCGCCCCGGCTGAATCACATCATGCCGGGCATGCCCATGCCACCCATGCCACCCATGCCGCCCATTCCTCCCATGCCACCCATGTCGCCACCGGGGGCGGGGGCAGCGGGCTCGGGTTTGTCGGCGATGACCGCTTCGGTGGTGAGCAGCAGCGAGGCGATCGACACCGCATCCTGCAGGGCCAGGCGAACCACCTTGGCGGCATCGAGGATGCCGGCGGCCAGCAGGTCTTCGTAGCGGCCGGTGGCGGCATTGAAGCCCTGGCCGGTGCGGCGCACCTCATCGGCCACCACGCTGCCGTCGAAGCCGGCGTTGCTGGCGATCTGGTGGAGCGGTTCCGCCAGGGCCCGTTGCACGATCTCCACGCCGGTGCGCTCATCGCCGCTGAGGCCGGCGGCCAGGCTGTCGAGCTCGCCGGCCAGTTGCAGCAGGGTGGAGCCGCCGCCGGCCACGATGCCCTCCTCCACGGCGGCCCGGGTGGCGTTGAGGGCGTCCTCGATGCGCAGCTTGCGGTTGCGCAGTTCGGTCTCGGTGGGGGCGCCCACCTTGATCACGGCCACGCCGCCGGCCAGCTTGGCCACGCGCTCGCTCAGCTTCTCGCGGTCGTACTCCGAATCGGTGTTGTCGAGTTCGCGCTTGATGGCGGCGATGCGGTCGGCCACGGCCCCCTGGTGCTCACCGCTGGCCACGATCGTGGTGTCGTCCTTGCTGATGGTGATCCGGCGCACGCTGCCCAGGTCGTCCAGGGTCACCTTGTCGAGGGTCATGGCCCGGTCCTCGCTCACCAGGGTGGCGCCGGTGAGGATGGCGATGTCCTGGAGCATGGCCTTGCGGCGATCGCCGAAGCCCGGCGCCCGCACGGCGGCCACCTGCAGCACGCCGCGGTTCTTGTTCACCACCAGGGTGGCGAGGGCTTCGCCGTCCACCTCTTCCGCCAGGATCACCAGCGGCTTGCCGGCGCGCGACACCGCCTCCAGCACCGGCACCAGGTCGTTGATGGCGCTGACTTTGCGGTCGGTGATCAGCAGCAGGGCGTTGTCGAATTCGCAGACCCGGCGGTCGTTGTCGGTGACGAAATAGGGGGAGCTGTAACCCCGGTCGAAGGCCATGCCCTCGGTGATCTCCAGCTCGGTGGCGAGACTCTTGCTCTCCTCCACGGTGATCACGCCGTCGGCGCTCACCGTGCCCATGGCTTCGCTGATCATGCGGCCCACCTCGTCGTCGCCACCGGAGCTCACGGTGGCCACCTGGCGAATGGCGTCGCCGGCGACGGCCGTGGCACGGGCTTCGATGCCCCGCACCACCTGGGCCACCGCCAGCTCCATGCCGCGGCGCAGGTTCACCGGGCTGGCGCCGGCGGCCACGTTGCGCAGGCCTTCGCGGGTCATGGCCTGGGCCAGCACCGTGGCGGTGGTGGTGCCATCACCGGCCTTGTCCTTGGTTTTGGTGGCCACCTGCAGCAGCAGCTTGGCGCCGAGGTTTTCGAACGGATCCTCCAGTTCGATCTCCTTGGCGATGGTGACGCCGTCGTTCACCACATCGGGGGCGCCGAACTTTTTCTCCAGCACCACGTTGCGGCCCTTGGGGCCGATGGTGACCTTGACCGCATCGGCCAGGGCATTGACGCCCCGCTCCAGGGAGGCGCGGGAGGCATCGGAAAAGGAGAGCAGCTTGGCCATCGCAGGGGCTGATCGCAGGCGGGTGGCCACAGGCTCCCATGGCGGCGGGGCCGTTGGCTGGTGGGGAAAGCCGAATCGTGGGCCGCCCGGAGCCTGCGGGATGCGCACCGGGCCGATAGGGTCAGGCCATGGAGGACCTGCTGCAGAACGCCCTGGAGAACGCGGTCGAAGAGGTCATGGGCCCGACCATGCCGAGCGCCAATCCCCTGGTGTTCATCCTGATCACGGGCGTCGGCCTGGCCATGGCCCTGGTCTATGTGCCGATCCGGCTGTTTCTGACCCTGACCGCCCGCAGCCGGCGCCTGCGGCTGCTGCAGCG
>RHBP01000181.1 GCA_010030955.1 Synechococcaceae bacterium WBB_10_009
GCTGCTGACGCAGGGTGGGATTTTCACGGATCAGGCGATCGTGTTCCCGGTAGAACCGCTGGCAATCAGGGCATTGGCAGGGCTCGTCCGGCACCGCGTTCCCGTGGCGTCTAAGAACCCATCATGCCATCAAGCGGCCAGGGGATCTTCAGTTTCGGCACCGATGCCGTCATCGCTGTCGTCGTCCTCGCAGGCGCCTGGGATCGGGATCTCGATCGAGCTCACCACTTGGATCACATCCCGCAGGCGCATCGAATCGGCAAACCAAGCCATGGCTTGGTCGGTGTCGCCTTCGGCCACGGCATCGTTGGCGCTGTCTTCGTGGGCTTCCGCCAACAGCGCCAGCCAGCACAGGCAGCGGGCTTGGATCACAGAGAGGTCGAGCCCGTCGGGGAGGCTGTCGACGATGCGCTCGCTCTCCTGTTGCACCAGCAATCTGAGCCGGAGATCATGCAGCTGTGCCATGGCCCCGTGGCAACTGCAGCAACGCTAGCGGCAGTGGCAACGTTCGGCACCCCACCACCGGTAGTGGGCACTACCGATCGCCAGACCGATCGCCACATGCGGGGCTGGCGGGACTCGAACCCACGACCTACGGTTTAGGAAACCGTCGCTCTATCCGGCTGAGCTACAGCCCCTCGCGGCCAGGCCGCATCGGCATTATGGGGTTTGAAAGCAGGCGAGGTGATCGCAACTGGGTCGTCAGGCCCAGTTGAGGAAAGTCCGGGCTCCCCAATGGCCAGGCTTGCTGGGTAACGCCCAGTGCGGGTGACCGTGAGGAGAGTGCCACAGAAACACACCGCCGATGGCCCGTGGCTCGCCGCTGGCACAGGCAAGGGTGCAAAGGTGCGGTAAGAGCGCACCAGCAGCATCGAGAGGTGCTGGCTCGGTAAACCCCGGCTGGGAGCAAGGCCCAGGGACAACGGTTGGCCATGACACCCGTCCCGACTCAAGCGCGCCGCTCGAGGCCGTCGGTAACGGCGGTCCCAGACAGATGATCACCCCCCGGACTGGCCTCGGCCGCTCCGGCGAACAGAACCCGGCTTACGTCCTGCTTTCACCCCATTGCCCGCTGTGATGGACGCCGCTCGCCGCCAGTTGCTGCTCAGCTTCCTGACGCACCTGGGGCTGGAGCTCCCGGCGGATGGCGATCTGGCCCCACTGGATGAAGCCCTGACCCACACCTCCGCCGGCCTGGCCCGCAACCACGAGCGGCTGGAGTTCCTGGGGGATGCGGTGCTGCGGCTGGCGGCCTCGGAATTTCTGGCGGAGCAGCGCAGCGCCCAGAGCGTGGGCCAGCAATCGGCCCTAAGGGCCCAGCTGGTGAGCGACCGCTGGCTGGCGGAGCTGGGGGATCGCTGCGGCATCGAAGAGCTGCTGCGCATTGGCCCGGTGGCCGCGGGAGATGCCACCGGGCGCGCCACCCTGCGGGCGGAGGCCTGCGAAGCGGTGATCGGCGCCCTCTACCGGATCTGGGGTGACCTCAGCCCGGTGCGCCACTGGCTCGATCCCCATTGGCAACGCAGCCTGCAGGAGCTGCAAGACGACCCCCACCGCCACAACTGGAAATCCGCCCTGCAGGAGTGGAGCCAGGGGCAGCGGCGCGGGTTGCCCAGCTACCACTGCGACGAACGCAGCCACGTGCATGGCGACCCCCGTCGGTTCCACTGCCGCGTGGCCCTAGGGAATCAGGCCCTGGGGGAAGGCTGGGGCGGATCCCGCCGGGAGGCGGAGCAGCAAGCGGCCCGGGAGGCTCTGGCGCAGGTGACGCCGCTCAGACCTGCTGCAGACGGCTGAGGGGCAGGGTCACCAGCTTGTCCCAGTTGCCACCTTCAAATAGCACCGCCGCCGAGCGGCCGCTGATGCGCTGCACGAAGCCCTGGTAGCCGTTGTAGATCGAGGTGGTGGCATCGCACACCACCACGGTGGAGCCGGGCAGGATCGGCAGGCTGTCGGCCATGGCGGGCGAAAGGCGTCAGGCCATTATCGAGGCAGGCGGGCAACGGTGGGGCATGGAGCTGCTGGTGGTGGGGCGGATCGTGGCGGCCCAGGGGCTGGCGGGGGAGCTGCGGGTGAACCCGATGAGCGACTTCCCCGAGCGCTTCACCCAACCCGGCCCCCGCTGGCTGCGCAGGGCGGGCGCTGGAGCTCAACCCGAACCCCAGGCGGTGACCCTGACCCACGGCCGCCAACTGCCGGGCAAATCCCTGTTTGTGATTCGGCTCGAAGGAATCCACAGCCGCAACGCCGCTGAGGCGCTGGTGGGGCAGGAGCTGCTGGTGCCCGCCACCGATCGCCCCAAGCTCGCCCCCGGGGAAATCCACCTGCTGGATCTGGTGGGGCTGGAGGTGCGACTAGGAGATGGCAGCGCCATCGGCACGGTGAAAGACCTGATCCACGCCGGCAACGACCTGCTGGAGGTGGAACTCAGCGCCACCGGCAAAACCCTGTGGATTCCCTTCGTGGAGGCGATCGTGCCCCAGGTGGAGCTGGAGCAGGGCTGGGTCGGCATCACGCCACCGCCGGGGTTGCTGGAGCTGGCGGATGGAGCGGATGAACGCGCTCAAGGGTCTGACCAGGGTTAGTCAGACCCTGGACAGTGCCGCGGAAGCACAGGCCATCCCCGAACGGCCCACACAGAGATAGCCCTGCCGCTTTCGCCCGGGCACGATCTGAGCTGGAATGGGGGACAGCGAAGCCGCCTGCATGACTGCCCTGGTTCCCGTGGTTCTGTGCGGTGGCACCGGCACCCGGCTGTGGCCCCTGTCGCGGGCCAGTTATCCCAAGCAGTACTGGGCCCTGGCGAGCGACGGTGATGAGACCCTGCTGCAGCAGACCGTCCAGCGGCTGGAGGGCATCAGCGAGCTGCACGCCCCGCTGCTGATCTGCAACGAAGACCACCGCTTCATCGTGGCCGAGCAGATGCGGCAGATCGGCGTGGAGCCGGCGGGCATCCTGCTGGAGCCCATGGGGCGCAACACCGCACCGGCGGTGGCGGTGGCGGCCCTGCAGGCCATGGCCAACGGCGATGACCCTCTGCTGCTGGTGCTCGCCGCCGA
>RHBP01000182.1 GCA_010030955.1 Synechococcaceae bacterium WBB_10_009
CCGCCTCCGGCACCACCGGCGGCCGGGGCCAACCCAGCTTGCGGCTGCGTTGGCGCACGCCGTAGCGCAGCCATTCCCCCAGGTCCTGCCGGCGCACCCGCAGCGGCGGCACGCGGATCAAGGTGCAGCTGCGATCAAACTGGGGCACCGCCGCCTCGCTGGTGAGGAACAGCCGCCCGCCGAAGCGGCGCTCCTCCGCCACCCCGGAGCCGTTGGGGCGCCAACGGCCGTCGCGGGCCAGCTGCAGCAGGCGGGGCATCAGGGCCGCCGGCACCTGATCGAGTTTGTCGATCAACAGAGCCCCATCCCCCAGCAACTGCAGCAGCGGCGGCTGGTCGTCGCCGTTGCCGCCGAACAGCTCAGCGCCATCGGGCCGCAGCAGGGCCCCATCCAGCCGCAGCATCAACTGGTGGCGGGCCGGCGATCCGAAATGGATCAACGCCGCCAGGTTGTCTTTTTCCAGGCCGGGTTCACCGCTGATCAGCACCGGCCGCGCCGCGCCATCGCAGGAGGCCTGCCGCACCGCCTCCCGCAGGTTGCGGGCATAGCGGCTGCTGCCCAGCACCCCCCGGCGGGCACGGCCCACCAGCAGCGGCGCCAACCGCAGCAGATCGGCGTTGTCGAGGCTCGGGCGCGGGGTCAATCGGGCGGCCACCAACCCCTCCAGTGTGGCCTCAGCCGCCGATACTGGCGGGCACATCCCCCGCATCCCTCGCCGCAGCACCATGTCCCTCAGCCTTTACGGCGGAGCCCGCTCCCGCGCCTCCATGCCCCGCTGGTACATGGAGGAAAAGGGCATCCCCTACCGCTGGGTGCAGCTCGACATGGAGGCCGGCGAGCACCGCCAGGAGCCGTTCACCCAGATCAACCCCTTCGGCAAGGTGCCGGCGTTGGTGGAGGAGGATCCGGCCCTGCCCGGCGGCCGCCTGCAGCTGTTTGAAAGCGGCGCGATCCTGCTGTATCTGGCGGAGCGCCACGGCGGTGAGTGCCAAACCGCCGCCGAGCGCGCCCTGGCCCAGCAGTGGGTGCTGTTCGCCAACGCCACCCTGGCCACGGCGCTGTTTGTGCCCGCCAACCGGGAGCGCGAATTCCCGCGGCTGATGGAGGTGCTCGATGGGCGCCTCAGCGCCGGCCCCCTGCTGGGCGGAGCCTGGAGCGTTGCCGATTGCGCCGTGAACGCCTACCTGGCCTACCTGCCGATCTTCTTCCCCCAGATCGACCTCAACCCCTACCCCCACGTGCAGGCCACCATCGCCGCCACCCAGCAGCGGCCGGCCTACCAAACGGTGATGGGCGGCCGTTGAGCCAGACCGCGTTGAGCCAGCTCGTCTGGCACGGCCATGCGCTGCAGCTGCTGCCGCAGCGGGCCCTCTGGGATCCCGAGCAACGCCTGCTGCTGCTGGCGGACCTGCACCTGGGCAAGGCGGAGAGTTTTCAGGCCAGCGGTGTGCCCCTGCCCAGCGATGGCGACCTCGACAACCTCAACCGCCTGCTGGATCTGGCAACCCAGCTGCGCCCGGCCGCGGTGGTGGTGCTGGGCGATCTGATCCACGGCCCCCTGGGCCTCACCGCCGAGCTGCGCCAGAAGCTGGCGGCCCTGCCGGCGCTGCTGGGCTGCCCCCTGCGGCTGGTGGGCGGCAACCACGAGCGGGGCAGCTGGATCGATGGACTGCCCCCGGAACCAGCCCTCCAGGCCGGGCCCCTGTGGCTCAGCCATGGCCCCAGCGTTCCGCCCCAGGCCGGCCTGCTCAACGTGTGCGGCCACCTGCATCCGGTGGCCCTGCTGGGGCAGGGGGCCGATCGCCTGCGGCTGCCGTGCTTCGCCCTCGACCGCCGCCAGGGGCGCCTGCTGCTGCCCGCCTTCGGCAGCCTCACCGGCGGCCACCCCTGCCCCGCCGGCCTGCAGCGCTGGGGCATCGCCGATGGCCATGTAGTCCAGCTGCCATAGGCGGCTGGGATGCCGCAAAAGCCCCGTAGATTTGCGCCGTCTGGGTGCAGACCCTGGAGACCGCCGCGCCGCCATCGCCGACGTCACTGCCCCAGCCCGCACCGGCTCGGCGGAAGCGACCCCTGTGGCGACGCAAGCGCTGGCTCACCATCGGCGTGCCCCTGGGGGTGCTGGCCTTCCTGGTGGCCATCGCACCGCCCCTGCCGGAGCAGCGGCGCCCCGACGCCGGCGATCCGCCGGTGGAGGGCCTGGCCTTCCGCTACCGGCCGGACGACGAGGTCTACGCCCTCGACCTCGACCCGCGCAAGGTGCGCATCGACCTGCTGGAAGGCTGGGACCGCGAGCAGGACGCCTACCGCGACAGCGCCGCCCTGGCCTATGTGTCGGGCCCGATGTACGAGCGGCATGTCAACGCCAGCGGCCGCGAAATCACCATCCCCCTGGGCGACCTCAAACTCGGCTCCCGCATCTGGCGGGGCCGCAACCGCACCGCCGCCCGCCAGCGGGCCTTCATCGGCATCCGCCACGACGGCCGCGTGGATTTCGGCTACGGCGAACTCACGCCCCAGCGGGCCGCCCTCTACGAGAAGGTGTGGGACAGCGATCCGGCCTACTACACCCTGCAGCACCCCAAGACGGTGGCTGCCACCCACGCGCCGGCCGCGATCGGCCGTGGCACGGTGGTGCGTCAGGCGATCGGCTCGCTCGACACGCTGGTGCCCATGAACCAGGCGTTTGACGCCTTCCTGACCTCGCTGGGCATTCCGCACACGCTGACCGTGGTGCCCGGCATCGGGCACTCGGCCAGTGACCTGCTGCCGGCCATGGGGCCGAGTCAGTGGGCCTTCTACAACGCGGCCCTTGCCGAGGCGTGCAGGCCGCTGGCCGACCTCGATGCATCAGGCGTGGTCGATGCGGGCGACATCGGCGCCATGCTGCTCCAGTTCGGGTCCGCCGGGTCGGCTGCGGATCTGGATCGTGATGGCGATGTGACCGCGGGGGATCTGGCCATGCTGCTGCTGGCGTTCGGGGATTCGTGCGCGGGCTGATCCGTCGGCAACGGGCGCAGGCATGTCATGGTC